>NZ_JBQHVU010000001.1:0-256651 GCF_052064335.1 Candidatus Weimeria sp. HCP3S3_B5
ACCTTTGTTTCTTTGATATATCTGTCCTATATCAAGGACCGGATGCAGAAAAACGAACTTTTTTCAAAGTACACCCTCCAGGGACTCCTGGATGAACTGGATGTTATCGAATGCTTCACTGAGCCAGGAAAAACACCAATTCAGGGCGAAGTCCTGAAAAAGCAGGAGGATCTGTATACAGCGATGGATGTTGCACCGTTATACGCAAAGCCTAGTGTGGAGACACCGGGAATTTAGGATGAATGGAGTCGTTTGAAATGACGCAGGAATCGCTCATCTCCGAGCCTGCTGCTGCAAGAGTAAGGATGCAGCCCTTTTTCAGGGATTTCGTGAAAGGCACCTTTTTGGTCTGCAGCTCCCATTCATCAATGCCGGGATTGGCTGCTCCATGGGCAATGGCCTTGGAGGAATCCATGACAGAACCGCCTCCGACCGCCAGGACGAAATCGACCTTTTCCTTTATCGCTAGCTCGACGCCTTTTCTTACAAGCTCTATCGAGGGATTGGCTCTTACACCGCCAAGCTCAACAAAGGGTATTCCCTCGCTTTTTATCGACTGTCGCACCTTATCGAGAAGGCCGCTCCTTTGGGCCGAGTGACCGCCGTAGTGGATAAGAACCTTGCCAGCGCCGAATTCCTTAAGATATTTTCCGACATTTTCTTCCTCGTTTTTACCGAAGTAGACCTTAGTCGGAATGTCATAGATGAAATTTTTCATTGTAAAGACCTCCTGAAGTCATTATAATATTTGATGGTATCTTTGTGAATAGTTGATTATTTTTTATGGAAAGAAAAGGATGAAATGGCTGCAATAAGATCGCTTGGCAAGGAAAGCCTTGATCCACAAAAGGTAAAAGAAGACAAAAAAAGCTGCAGGAGATTCGGGACATGCGGGGTCGGAGACCTTGCCATCTATATGCCCGGGACTTTCTTTAACAGGAGACTCTATATACCTATATCATCTGTAAGTCATGTATATAAGAGGGTCGCCTATAGTAAGGCCGACGGGAAGGGGCTTCTCTCACCAGTGCTTTTTATTGTCGTAAGATATGATAAAGGACAGGAGAGGACCGCCTTTTTCAAGGACCTGCGGGAGGCCGACAGGATGCTTGATGAAATAAAGCGGGTTGCACCTGCTATAGTGACTATGAGTCCCGCTGGAGAAAGAAATGCCAGAGAAAAGGCCAGAAGAGAGGAGGCTCTCAAGGAAAGAAAGCTCTCTGAAAGGGCTCTGAGATCCCTTAGACAGCTTTCAGGTGATAAGGATAAGCTTAAGAAAAGTCCTGTCCTCTATCAGGATCTGGCAGGAATGGCCAGGATAAAGAGGAGGATGGACCTGATAAAGCCGGCCTACCAGTGGATAGTACTTATCCTTTTCCTTATCGGAGCAGCAGGCTTTATAGCAGCCATAATGCTAAGGAGCAGCGGGCTTATTACACCGACAGCATCTGTAGTCGCCATGCTTATCTGTGCAATGATAATGATACTTATGATAAATACAAGGATTCTTCCAGGTCCGGTTAAGAACAGGAGAAATGTGAACAGGGATTATGAGAAGGCAGTTTCTGATATGGAGCATTTCATCAGTGGCTTCGGTGATTTCCATCTGCCAGCCATATATTCTCATCCGTTAGTTATCGATATGCTTACTCGTATAATAAGAGAGGGCAGGGCGGAGACTATAGAGGAGGCTCTTCTGGTCCTTAAGGAGGACCTTAAGGCGGCTGACAATACCAAGGTAGTAAGCCGTGAGGAGTATGAGGAAATAGTCACTGTAAAGCCGATGTTTACAGTCAGGGATTATGAGTGAAAAAGTTTCATCAGACAGGTAAAAAGGGCTGTGCATTGCAATGATGCACAGCCTTTTGTACAAAACACACCTGATTTACAGTTGAATTTTATTCACTACAAGGGTAAAATTTATTTAATTAAAGGACCTTGTAGCTTCCGGATGAGTCCCGGTAATGATCGGGGGTTACAGGAGAAAACAGAAAGAAGGGATTTTTTTGGCAACTTTTATTATCGGACTCATTATCTTAGTCGGAGGCGGTGCGCTCTACGGACGCTTCTGCGAGAGAGTATTCGAACCTGACGACAGGGAGACTCCGGCCTATGCTAAGCAGGATGGGGTGGATTATGTCCCGATGGCTACCTGGAGGAACAGCCTGATAAACCTGCTGAATATCGCAGGAACAGGACCTATCTTAGGACCTATCCAGGGTATCCTGTTCGGACCTATCGCTTTTCTTGCGATTCCGATCGGAAACGTGATCGGAGGATCTATGCATGATTATTTCTCAGGAATGATCTGTACCAGGGACGGAGGACTTCAGATGCCTCAGTTCGTTTCCAGATATACTAACAAGGTGGTCTACATCCTCTATGATATATTCATCTGCATACTCCTGCTTCTGGTCGGAGCTGTATTTATATATACTCCTGGTGATATCTTCAATACTCAGGTGCTTGGCAGAACAGGAGCAGCTACAGACTATGTGACATGGATAGTTTATACCTGCATTTTCGTATATTATCTTATAGCTACTGTATTCCCTATTGATAAGATAATCGGACGCATCTACCCGATCTTCGGAGCTATCCTTGTGGTATCGGCTGTAGGTATCTTTATTGCTGTATTTGCAAGGTCATATCCTCTTACCGATGTCTGGGGCAGCTGGAATACGCTAGGGCAGTTTGCCAAGGACGGAGGCTTTGATTACAGGGCCTTCTTCGGATCTGGCCCTCTTGCAGCTGACGGCCACCATTTCATACCTATCTTCTTCGTGACAGTGGCCTGCGGTATCCTGTCAGGATTCCATTCTACACAGACAGCCCTTATCTCGCGTACTATAAAGAGCGAGAAGAAGGGAAGGATAGTATTCTACGATATGATGATACTTGAGGGCTTTATCGCTATGTGCTGGGCTGCCGGAACAATGGCAATGATCAATATGGGAGCAAGCCACGGCGGAGTCACTATGATACTTGACAAGGCATCAGGGGCCTGGACCTTCAATGTATTATCAGCCGGAAAGCTTACAGCAGTAAGCGCGACCTCGGTAGTCGGAGTCCTCTGCAAGAATGCACTGGGACCGGTAGGCGGAATGATAGCTATCATCGGTGTTATCGTTCTTCCGATCACATCAGGAGATACAGCCTTAAGGTCGCTTCGTCTTACTATCACTGATTCATTCCATCTGAAGCAGGATAACAATGTAAGGAGAATCGGACTTGCTATACCGATATTTGCACTTGTCTATGCGATCCTTGTATGGGCCAAGCTTGATGCAAACGGCTTCAATGTCCTCTGGAGATACTTCGCATGGTCCAACCAGATGATCTCCCTGTTTGCACTTGCAGGTATAACTATCTATATGTTTGAGAACAAGAAGGCAAGGTTCGCGTGGATGCCTATGATAGCAGGAGCCTTCTACTCCTTCGTTACATGCGCCTTCATCATGAATGCCCAGATAGGCTTCAGGCTTCCGTGGAATGGAGCATATATCGTTTCTCTGATATGGACAGTATTATATGTAGGTCTTGTCCTTTTTGCCGGAAAGAAAAGAGCTTCTGCCGGGAAGCTTGACGCAGTGACCGCCTGATCACTTCGTAAATCAGTAGACATATACGGGTCACTGCGCTATGTCGCGGTGGCCTTTTTGCTTTATTTTGAAAGGAAAACTTATGGATCAGATGATCAGGTTTCTAAGGGAAGAGGGAGTGTCGGACGGGATATTATCAGATGTGGAGGCCTTCAGGAAATTCTATAAGCTAAGTCCAGGTATGGAGAAAAGGATCCCTGCTTCACAGTACAATTATTACGGGACCGATGTCTGGGAGGAGGCACTTTCTACTATACTTGCCGGAGAAAACCTTCTCCTTTCAGGCCCCAAGGCTACAGGGAAAAACGTGCTAGCAGACGGCCTTTCAAGGGCCTTTGGACGTCCTCAGTGGGATATTTCACTCTATATAAATGCAGATGCGGCTTCACTTATAGGCACAGATACATTTAAAGACGGCGAGGTGTCACTGAGAAAGGGCCCGATCCTTAAATGCGCCGAGGAGGGAGGCTTCGGAGTCCTCGATGAGATAAATATGGCAAAGAATGAGTCGCTTGCTGTCCTGCATGCAGCCCTTGATTTCAGAAGGGTAATAGATGTTCCGGGCTATGAGAGGATAGAGCTTAGTGAGGCCACACGCTTTATAGGTACAATGAACTACGGCTATGCAGGAACAAGGGAGCTTAACGAGGCCCTGGCCTCACGCTTTATGATAATACAGATGCCTGTTATAAGTGAGGACAACCTTAAGCGACTTATAGCATCTAAGTTCCCTGAGCTTAAGGATGATTATACAGCCCAGTTTGCAGAGCTTTTTACAGAGATAAGAAAGAAGTGCGAGGGGGGAGAGATCTCTTCAAAATCCCTTGACCTGAGGGGGCTTTTGTCAGCCATAGAGATGATGAAAAGGGGACTTGAGGTAGATAAGGCTCTTTCACTTGGGATAGTTAACAAGTGCTTTGATGCCTATGAGAGACAGCTTGTATCTGATATGATACAGGTGAGATTCCCGGGGAATCTGGATAGTGGGAAGGTATTTAAGGCCTGATGAAGATTACTGATTTCGAGAAAAAGCGGGCCTCGAATCTGATCTGGAACGGAGCTCATGATTACTCGGCCGAGGTCGGATTCAGGGTCTATGACAAGGAGGGGAAGGCTGATATCTACTGGAATACGATAGTAGGGATCATACACAGGAGATATGACTGGGATAGTCTTATGGACTATTACAATTCCTTTGATGAAAAGATAAATCAGTCTGTCTATCAGAGCCTGTTCTGGATAGGACTTGAAAACGGAGCTTTTTTAAAGGAAAGAAATCTTCGTCCGGCTCTTTCTGATCTGAGAAGGGCCTATGCTTCTGATGCCTTAAAGCTTTCGACAGGCAATACTGATTTCGAGGATTCGGCCGGACAGAGGCTTTTAGCTATCACACGTGGACATTTAAGGAGATGCATGGGCCTTGATGCAGCCCTCCCTGACCAGGTCGATATAAAGCTTCTTGATGCTATAGAGCTGCCCGGTGAGCTTGATACTAAGGGATCAATAGAGCGGATAGATAAGACTCTTAAAACATTTTTTCCATACACCAGCGGCCCACACAGGAAAACCTTTCTTGACAGATTTTATCTGATAACTTCTGTTCCTTCACTTTTCTTTAGAAAAAGGAGGAGTGCTTATGATGATGGCCTTGACCACCTCTCATTCGGCCTTGGAGAAAAGGCTGTCTCCTCCGGTAAGATCGATCAGAGTCATATTTCAGTCAGCTTTGCAAAATATACGACTCAGACTGATCAAGGGATGAAGGAATACATAAGGGAATACTTTGGTAAGGCAGCTTTTACAGAGACAGAGACCAGGGACCTTGAAAAGCGCTACTGCAGGGGAAACCATCAGGACGTAAGGCTCTTTTTCACGAGAGGAGAAGATATTGGCGAGCCGGGCAAGGAGAGCTTTGCCACAAAAATGCACAAAAAGGCCCTGAGGCAGGCAGAGATCAATAAAAAAACATACAAGGACAATGAGGCGCTTAACAGGATACAGATAGATAAGCTTACTGAGAGAATCAGGAATTCGCTGCTTGTCAGGATGGAGGACCAGAGCATAGGTGCAAGGTCCGGTAGGATCAGACCAGAAAAGGTATGGAGAGCCATGCTTTTAAATGATGACAGGATCTTTAAAAAGACAATTCCGGGTGATCAGGGAAATCTGTCAGTGGATCTGCTTCTTGACGGCTCGACCTCCCAGGTCAGGAGGACTGAGATAGTCTCAGCTCAGGGCTACATGATTGCTGAGGCTCTCAGCAGATGCGATATTCCTGTAAGGGTAGCTTCATTTTGCTCAATTTCCGGATATACTGTCTTTACCATCTACCGGGACTACAGCGAAAAGGATAAAAATACTGAAATATTCAGATTTTCGACGAGTGGAGCCAACAGGGACGGGATAGCAGTAAGGGTTGCTGCCGGACTGATGAGCGGACCCGTTCCATCGGGGCTTGAGGAGAACCATGCGGATCACAGGATTCTTATTATCCTTTCTGACGCTACTCCCAATGATATGATAAAGATCAGGACTTTTGACGGAGACTACAGGAATTATGCTGCAGAGACCGGAGTAAAAGATACTGCAGAGGAAGTGCATCAGGCAAGGCTTGACGGGATAAGTGTGCTGTGCGTATTTACAGGAGAGGACCGGGCTCTTCCTGATGTAAGAAGGATATACGGGCAGGATTTTACCAGAATAAGGGATCTCAATATGTTTTCGGATGCGGTAGGCTCCATGCTGTTAGACCGTATCGCAGGCTATTGACCCAGCCCCCTCACACCTCGCACCTCGCACCTCACACCTCTCACACCTCACATCTCTCACACTTCGCACCTCACACCTCTCACACCTCGCACCTCACACCTCACACCTCTCACCTTTTACTATGATATTGTAAAAACATCTCCTCTGGTGCTATAATAAATCCCGTTATGAATGAGATAAAGGAACTTGACCAGAGAGTAATAGATAAGATAGCTGCCGGAGAGGTCGTAGAACGCCCGGCATCAGTTGTGAAGGAGCTTGTGGAAAACTCCATTGATGCCGGCTCGACTGCCATATCAGTAGAGATAGAGGGTGGCGGGATAGACCTGATAAGGGTAACTGACAATGGAAGCGGCATAGCTTCGGATCAGATAGAGCTTGCCTTTACCAGGCATGCGACAAGCAAGATAAGAAGTGATGAGGAGCTTAAGAGCATAAGCTCACTTGGTTTCCGTGGTGAGGCCCTGTCCAGCATAGCTGCGGTTTCAAAGACAGAGGTATTTACCAAGGGATCTGATCAGATGGCCGGTGCATACTGCCGTATCGAGGGCGGAGTCATAAAGGAAAAGGCGCAAAAGGCGGCTCCTGATGGGACTACCTTTATTGTCAGATCCCTTTTTTACAATACGCCTGCCAGACGTAAGTTCCTGAAAAGTCCGGTGACAGAGGGTAACTATATAAGGGAGCTTATCGAGAAGCTTGCTATATCGCATCCTGAGATAGCCTTCAAATTCCGTTCCAATAAGGCGGATAAATTCATTACTGTAGGAGACGGCAAGCTTTTAAATGCCGTATACTGCGTATATGGCAGGGGTATTGCTGCCCATCTGTTAGAGCTTGATACAGAGGCTTGCGGTATCAGGATAAGAGGCTTCATAGGAAAGAGCGAGCTTAACCGCGGCAACAGGACAATGGAGATATTCTTCGTTAATGAAAGGCTTGTGAAGAGCAATATCCTTTCAAAGGCCATAGAGGATGGAGGTGAAGGATATGTGATGAAGCATCAGTATCCCTTTGCCATCCTCTTCATTGATCTTGACAGATCGCTTGTGGATGTAAATGTACACCCGGGAAAACAGGAGGTCAGATTCATGGACGAGCCTGCTGTTTATCAGGCTCTTAGTCAGGCTGTCCATGATGCCTACCATAGAGGGGATATGGAAAGAAGCACTGGCGATCTGGAGGAAAAAAGTGCCTTTGCCCCTGAGCTTGCCAGAGCAGATGAAAGCAGGCCAAAAAGCGCACCGGAGCCATTTGAAAAGGACAGGCTGCAGCAGATAAAGGAAAGTATAAGAGAGCAGATCAGTAAGGATTCTCCTTATGAAAGAAAGTATGACAGAAAAGAGGTCGATTCCTTTCTTTGTGAGCATAAGGGAGACTATACAGACGAGTCAAAGGAGAAAAGCGACAGGGAATTCCTTTCCGGAGACAATGGCCAGATATCACCTGAGAGGAGGGATATCCTGGATAGGAGCTTCGAGCAGTCCTCTTTTATTTCAAAGGATTCTATAGAAAATCACAGACTTATAGGGCCTGCCTTTGATACCTACTGGATATTTGAATATAATGATGCGCTTTATCTTGTGGACCAGCATGCAGCCCATGAGAAGGTAAATTACGAGAGGCTTATGAGGGGGCTATCTGATCAGACAATGACCTCAGAGAGTATTTCGCCGCCTATTATAATGACCCTTACAGTCCAGGAAAAGCAGGCGGTTTCTGAACATATAGATGCATTCGAGGAGCTTGGCTTTCGGATCAGTGATTTCGGAGAAAGGGAGGTCGCACTGGAGGCAGTCCCGGGTAATCTCTTCGATATAGACCCGGAGGAGCTCTTTACCAATGTGCTAAGCGATATAGATTCCTGGAACAAAAGCGGCCTGCCACGGATAGTCAGGGAGAGGATAGCGACTATTGCCTGCAAGGCCTCGGTAAAGGGAAATCAGAGGATCTCTGCCAGGGAGATGGAGCATCTTTTTGTCGAGATGATGAAGGCCGATGAGCCCTTCCACTGTCCACATGGAAGACCTACAGTGATAAGGCTTACAAAGGCTGAGATAGACAGACGCTTCAAGCGGATAGTCGGATAAGGGACACTTATTGAAAGGAAAGCCATATGTCAGAAATTTCTCCTATGATGAAGGAGTATCTGAAGACAAAAGAGGAATATAAGGACTGCATTCTTTTCTATAGATTGGGCGATTTCTATGAGATGTTTTTTGACGATGCAAAGACAGCCTCAAAGGAGCTTGAGCTTACTCTTACCGGAAAGAACTGCGGGCTTGATGAAAGGGCACCCATGTGCGGTGTTCCGTTTCATTCTGCTGATACCTATATATCAAAGCTTGTAAGATCCGGCCACAAGGTAGCTATCTGCGAGCAGCTCGAGGATCCTAAGGAGGCTAAGGGGCTTGTAAAGAGAGGAGTGATAAGGATAGTCACTCCGGGTACAGATATCTCTGCCTCATCTGATTCAGCGGTAAATAATTATATTGCCTGCATATATTACAATAATAGAAGTTCTATAGGACTTGCCTTTTCGGATGTGGGTACAGGAGATTTCTTTACTACAGAGACTGATTCTGTTTCTAAGGTTATAGACGAATTATCCAAATATTCTCCCTCAGAGATCATCTATAATGAGGCTCTTGAGAATGAGGCAGGAGATCTTATCAGGCAGCAGGCTGCCCTTAAGAGGATGTGCCAGAGTGTCGACAGATCATATTTCCTCTATGATAATGCCATAGAGGCCCTGAAACGGCATTTCAAGGTCTTTTCTCCTGCTGCTATAGGACTTGAGGGAGATGATCAGGCCATAGTCGCAAGCGGCGCACTGATCTCGTATCTTACTGATACCCAGATGAATGATCTTTCACAGCTTACTGAGATCCATCCATATTCTATAGGCGGCTTTCTGATAATAGATCATTCGACGCTTAGAAACCTCGAGCTTACAGAGACTATGAGGCAGAAGGAAAAGAGGGGATCTCTTTTCTGGGTGCTGGATCATACAAAGACTGCAATGGGCCAGAGAAGGCTAAAAAGCATGCTGACCCATCCGCTTCTTAAAAAGGAGGCCATAGATGAAAGACTTGATGGAGTAGAGGAGCTTTCTTCTCGTATGATAGACAGGGAGGAGATCAGAGAGAGGCTTACAGGAATTTATGATATAAACAGGCTTCTTACAAGGGTTTCCTACAGGACAGCAAATCCAAGGGACATCCTGTCATTCCGCGACTCCATAAGGCCTCTGTCATCTGTAAAGGAGATCCTTAAGGAATTTAATTCAAAGCTTTTAAGCAAAATAAATGACCATATCGACCCTCTTGGTGATATCCTCTCCCTGCTCGATGCAGCTATAGATGATGATGCCCCGGCCACCCTTCATGACGGCGGCATATTAAAGGAGGGCTTTAACGAGGAGGCGGATAAGCTCAGAAAGGCCAGAAGTGACAGCAAGCAGTGGCTTCTTGAACTGGAGACAAGAGAAAGAGAGCGAACAGGCATTGCCAAGCTTCGTGTCAGATACAATAAGGTTTTCGGATATTTCATAGAGGTAAGCAATTCCTACAAGGACAAGGTCCCGCCTGATTATATAAGAAAGCAGACCCTTGTAAATGCGGAACGCTTCTATACAAAGGAGCTTAAGGAGCTTGAAAATACTATACTGGGAGCCTCTGACAGGCTTATATCTCTTGAAAAGCAGATATTTTCTAATATTCTTGACCAGATAGACAAGGCTTCCGCAAGGATAAGGCGAACTGCTGATGCTATAAGCCTTCTCGATGTCTTATCGGGAGTAGCTGATGTCTCCCAGAAGAGGCATTATATAAGGCCTTCTATAAATCAGGATGGTGTGATAGATATAAAGGGAGGACGGCATCCTGTGGTGGAGCTTATGATAGCTGACGGCTCCTTTATTGCAAACGACACCTATCTGGACAGGGAAGATCACAGGACGGCTATCATTACAGGACCAAATATGGCAGGCAAATCGACCTATATGAGGCAGACGGCTGTCATTGTCCTTATGGCTCAGTGCGGCTTCTTTGTACCGGCTGACTCGGCTGATATAGGGATCTGCGACAGGATATTTACCCGGGTAGGCGCAAGTGATGATCTGGCCACTGGACAGTCAACCTTCATGGTCGAGATGAACGAGGTCGCAAATATCTTAAAAAATGCGACACGTGACAGCCTTGTGATTCTTGATGAGATAGGACGGGGGACCTCGACCTTTGACGGCCTCTCCATCGCCCAGGCTGTAGTGGAATATGTCACGGAAAAGATAGGGGCTGCCACTCTTTTTGCAACACATTACCATGAGCTTACTGCTCTTGAGGGAAAGCTTGCCGGAACTCATAACTACTGCGTCGCTGTTAAGGAGGATGGGGATGACGTCACCTTCCTTAGGAAGATAATCCCGGGCGAGGCAGACAGGAGCTATGGTATAGAGGTCGCAAAGCTTGCAGGAGTTCCGTCTCCTGTGCTGCGCCGTGCCAGAAGCATTGCCGCAAGGCTGGAGCGGGATAGCCTGACTGGTCAGGCCAAAAGAAAGGATGATCAGATAGATGGACAGCTGTCATTCTATGATATCCTCACTCAGGAAAACGAGGAGGATGAAAAGGAGAGAGAAAGAAAGGATCAGATAATCAATCGGATAAAGGAGCTTGATCCAAACAGCATGACGCCGATAGAGGCGCTTAATGTGCTGGATGATTTGAGGAAAAGGGTTAGGGATTAAATAACGGAGGTAACATGGATATAATCGATGCCTACAGATCCGCCGGCATCAGGCCGGAGGTTTATGAATATGCAAAAAGGGCTGAGCAGACCCTTAAGGACAGATTTGACCTTATCGACAGGATCGCAGAGTGTAACCAGCTGAAGGTCGTAAATGCGATGAGAAAGAACCGGGTCTCATATGACTGTCTGAATGGAACGAGTGGTTACGGCTATGGCGATGTCGGAAGGGATACACTTGAGAAGGTCTATGCGGATGTATTTTGCGGTGAGGATGCCCTTGTCCGTCCCCAGATCACCTGTGGTACCCATGCCATAGCACTAGCTCTCTTTTCGAATCTCCGTCCCGGGGATACATTTGTCTCGGCTGCGGGAAAGCCATATGACACGCTTGATGATGTGATAGGGATAAGGCCATGCAGAGGGTCACTTGCAGAGTACGGTGTGAAATACCGACAGGCAGATCTGAAGGCTGACGGAAGCTTTGACTTTGAAGCCATAAGAAATGCCATAGATGAGAATACAAGGCTTGTAGAGATCCAGAGATCAAAGGGCTATGCGACCAGAAAGACATTTTCGGTAGATGAAATAGGGGAGGCGGTCCGTTTCATAAAGAGCATAAAGCCTGATGCCTTAGTCTTTGTTGACAACTGCTACGGCGAGTTCGTCGAGGATAAAGAGCCTCTTTTGGCCGGAGCCGATTTCATGGCCGGAAGTCTAATCAAGAATCCGGGCGGCGGACTGGCCCCTATAGGAGGATATATAGTAGGGAAAAAGGAATGCATAGAAAATGCAGCCAACCGCCTAACATCACCTGGACTTGGCAAGGAGGTCGGAGCATCCCTTAATGCGATGAGGGATTTCTATCAGGGATTTTTCCTGGCTCCAACAGTCACAGCAGCGGCAGAAAAGGGAGCCATACTTGCTGCAAGGATATTCGAGGGACTGGGATATGAATGTATACCATCCTCGGATGAGATAAGACATGATATCATCCAGGCAGTAAAGCTTAGGACGCCGAAGGCTCTCTGTGCCTTCTGTGAGGGTATCCAGGCTGCATCACCCGTTGACAGCTATGTGAAGCCTGAGCCATGGGATATGCCGGGCTACAGCGATAAGGTGATAATGGCTGCCGGAACCTTTGTAAGCGGAGCCTCAATAGAGCTTTCTGCTGACGGACCTTTAAGAGATCCTTATGCGGTCTATTTCCAAGGAGGACTTACATATCCTCATGCCAAGATGGGGATCCTGATGGCTCTTGAATATCTTATCAGGGCAGGAGAGATTATATTGAAATAAAGCTTGATCTGTGGTATCTTTAATTAGTATGTATTTTCATGTGATGTCAAAGGGAGAGAGGAGACATCATCGGAAAGATAAGACAATGGACCACTCCGGTGGATCCACAGACAAAGGCAAGAGACTATGGAATAGAGAGTCTTACCGACCCTGAGCTTTTATCCCTCGTGATAAGGAACGGGACAAAGGAAAAGAATGCGCTGGATCTGGCCTGCGAGGTACTGGCAGGTCGCGAGGGCTTTTATGCACTAATGGAAGCAGACAAGTCTGAGCTTATGGCTATCGAGGGCATTGGTGAGGCCAGAGCCTGCCTGCTGCTTGCTGTGGCTGAGATCTCCAAGAGAGCCTCAAGGGACAAAAGGAAATTTTCACTTCCTATCACCTGTGCCAGAGATGCAGCGGATGCAGTAATGCAGTCACTCCGCTACGAGCGCAGGGAGATAGTCATGCTTCTGATACTTGATGTCAGGATGCGGATAACTGATCAGGTCCTTATGTCTGTAGGTACGGCGGAGAATGCAGCCTTTTCGACAAGGGAGCTTTTTTCGGAGGCTCTTAAGAGAAGAGCCAGCTCGGTGATTTTAGTTCACAATCATCCAAGCGGGGATCCCTCTCCGAGTGAGGCGGACATTGCGGTCACAAGGAAGACTCAGGAAGCAGGAAGACTTTTGGATATCCCTCTTCTTGACCATCTGATAATAGGAGATCTAAGGTTTTACAGTTTCAGAGAAAGCGGGCTTATCACTGCTAAAGCGTGAAACAGGAGGATAACATGACCAACGGTTACGGAATCGATATGGGTACAGGCAATTTAAAGATATACAGCCGTGCTTCGGATACAGTAACTACAGAGAAGAATACAATTGCCATAGTAGAGGGCAATCAGATGTATGCCTACGGAGATGAGGCATATGAGATGTATGAGAAGGCACCGGAGAATATCGATGTATCCTTCCCGATAGTAGGCGGAGTCATTGCTGACTTCGACAATATGCAGACCATGCTCCTTGAGGTTCTGCGGGAAAAGATAGACGCCCGTCTAAAGGGATCCGATATAGTGATCGCTGTTCCTACAGACATCACAGAGGTAGAGAAGAAGGCTTTTTATGATATGTTCGCAAAGACAAGAATCAAGGCCAGGAGCATAAGACTCTGTGAGAAGCCTCTTGCCGATGCCTTAGGACTCGGTCTTGATATCACAGAGCCTACGGGTGTGATGGTAGTTGATATAGGAGCAGATACTACTGAGATATCGGTTATTTCCTTAGGAGGTCTTGTTCTGTCAGAGCTTCTTCCTTTCGGTGGCAATAAGCTTGATGATGCTATAGTCACCTATATGAAGAGAGTAAAGAATCTTGTCATAGGCCGAAAGACTGCCAAGGATCTTAAGGAAAAGATAGGCTCTGCTGTAAAGAGTGAGGACGAAACGCCTCAGAAGATCTCTATAGTAGGACGTGATATAGTAAGCGGACTTCCAAGACCATATGACATCACAAGCGATATCATCTATGAGGCAATAAAGGACGAGCTTCTAAATGTCGGCTCCAACATCCGTATGATCCTTGAGAAGGTTCCTCCTGAGCTTGCCAAGGACATTGTCCGCTCCGGTATCTATATTACAGGCGGAAGCTCTCAGATCACAGGACTGGTAGATCTCTTCGAGAGCATGACTGAGATCAGCATGAATATAGCAGAGGACGGAGAGCAGACTGTGGCAACGGGACTTGGCATGGTCCTTTCAGAGGACAAATATGACAGGTTTGGATATACGATGAAGTCAAGGATATTCAGTTAAAGCCATGAATAAAAAGGACAGGATAAATATTCCGGGATATGTGGTGCTTCTTTTCCTGACTCTTCTCTGCATAGTCATACTTTTCTTCAGCTATGCGACTGACTTTGCAGGAGGACCGCTCCAGACCCTTGCTGACTATGTCTTTTTGCCTATGCAGCAGGGACTTACAGCAGCAGGCTCAGGAATTTCACACGGAATTGCCGAACGTACTGAGAAGGAAAAGCTGATAGAGCAGAACAAGAAGCTTGAGGAAAGAGTGACGGAGCTTGAATCCAGGCTCACCAATACCCAGCTTCGTGAAAATGAGCTTGACAGACTTCAGGATCTTCTGGACCTGAGCCATGACTATGACAAGTACAAGACCACAGGAGCCCGTATAATAGCCAAGGGTACAAGCAACTGGTTTTCTACCTTTACAATAAATAAAGGCAGCGCTGACGGGATCAGGCGTGATATGAATGTCATCGCAGACAACGGTCTGGTCGGAGTAGTAGTCTCTACAGGCAGGCATTTCGCGAATGTCCGCTCTATCATCGACGATGATTCGAATGTATCGGCCCAGATAGCAGATACAGAGGATCAGCTCATAGTAAGCGGAAGCTTAAAGGACATGCAGCAGAGCGGTATGATAACCTTCAACGGCTTAAGAGATGAGAAGGGAAAGGTCAGGTCAGGAGACGCTGTCGTAACAAGCAATGTATCAAGCAAATATCTGCCTGGTATACTGATAGGATATATAGGAGATAAGGATGATTCGAGTGATGGCCTTACCAGCCATGGGACAATAACTCCGGTAGCCGATTTCACCCATCTTTCGGAGGTCTTAGTCATTACTCAGCTTAAGGAAGCTCACTCATGAAGACGGTGTATTATTTTTTGCGCGGGGGTCTTATACTTATGGCCCTCGTTATTGTGTTCATACTTCAGACAGCTCTGATGCCCAGGCTGTCTCTTTCGGTGACTCCTAATCTATGTCTCTGCTTTGTATCCATGATGGGATTTATGCGGGGCAGAAAGACAGGAGCCCTTACTGGTCTCCTTGCAGGGATCTTTCTCGACCTTCTGTCAGCCCAGCTGTTTGGTACATACACACTTATCTATATGCTGCTTGGCTATCTGAATGGCTTTTTCAGAAAGATCTATTTCGGAGATAGTATCAGACTTCCGGTGATACTTACGGGGGCAACAGATCTTCTTTACGGTCTGATAATCTACTTCGTTTTTTTTCTTACAAGCGGACATACACAGATCTATTATTATTTCTACGGAGTCATGATGCCTGAGATGGTGGTTACAGTTATCTTTGCACTGATAATGTATTTTCCGGTCTTCAGGCTGAACGAGCTCATAGAAAGGATCAGGAACAGGAGGGAACGCAGAAGTGCTTGATGAGATAAAGGAAGCCTTCGGGCGTATCTTTTCATCCAGAAAAAATATCATATATGCGGTGTTTTTTGTCTTTGCCATGACCCTTATTGCAAGATTGTTTTTTCTGCAGATCATTCGCGGAGAAAGCTACAAGTCAAACTACAATCTAAAGATCGAAAAGACAGAGCCCATAAATGCAAGAAGAGGAAATATCTATGACAGGAAGGGCAGACTGCTCGCCTACAACGATCTTGCATATACTGTAACCCTTATGGATACAGGCTCCTACAAGGACAGTAAGGAAAAGGCGCGCCGCTTCAATGCAGAGATAGCTCTTTTGATAAAAAATATCGAAAATAACGGCGATGAGATCGATCTGGATTTCGGTATCATCCTTGACAGTGACGGCAAGCTGTCATTCAGGGACAGCGGAAGCGCTGTAAACAGATTCAGGGCGGATGTATACGGAAAGGCCAGAACTACGGACTTAGGTTTCGACAAGGACTTAGGTTACAATACAGCCGATGCCACGCCTCAGCAGATCATGGATTATCTCTGCAATGACAAGAATAAATTCAGGATCAGCAGTAAATACAGCGATGACATGAGGTTTAAGATAGCAGTGATCCGCTATAAGATCTGGCTGAACCGTTACCAGCAGTATGTGGCCACACCTGTAGCCTACAACGTGAGCGCAAAGACTGTTTCCTATGTAAAGGAAAATACGGATATCCTTACCGGAGCTGATGTAAGGGAGGATTCTGTCAGAAAGTATAATTCGCCTGAGGCCATTGCATCTATAGTCGGATATACGGGCACCATTTCATCCGATGAATACAACAAGAGAAAGAAAAAGGACAAAACCGTTACTATGAACGATCAGGTCGGAAAGACCGGAATAGAAAAGGTAATGGATTCAGTCCTTTCGGGAAAGAAGGGCTATCGCAAGATCTATGCCAACGCCCAGGGAAAGCCTATCTCTGTTACAAGCGAGAAAAAGGCTACTGCCGGAAACGATGTCTATCTGTCTATAGACAAGGATCTGCAGGTGAAGACCTATAAGCTGCTTGAGAAGGAGATAGCAGGGATCCTGGGATCAAAGATCGCAAATATAAAGGAATACAAGGCTTCCGGTAAAAATGCCGGATCCAATGTAGTTGTGCCTGTCTACAATGTATATTTCTCCTTTATCAATAACAACCTGATCGATATGGACGAGCTCCAGGAGAAGTCGGCCACGGAGGTTGAGCATAAGGTAAGCAACGCCTTCATAGCCCACGAGGATAAGGCTGTAGGATATGTAAAGAATGATATCCTTTCCTCGAGGGCAAAGGCCTATGGTGATCTGAGCGAAGAGGGACAGGATTACTCGACCTTTATAATCAGATATCTGAGAAACTCATCGATACTCTCGGATAAGTCAAAGAATCAGGATGATCCCTATTACAGGAAATGGTCGAATGAGAAGATATCAGTATACAGTTATCTGAAGCACTGTCTGTCAAAAGGATGGATAGACTATACAAAGTTTTCCGGAGAGGATCAGCTTGTCGATTCACAGGAGCTTTATCAGGAGCTGGTGAAATACATCCTTGCTACTATGGTAAAGGATTCGGATTTCAAGAAGATAGTATATCATTATGCCATATTAAATGACGAGATAAGTGGAAGCAGCCTTTGTGCCATACTTTATGATCAGGGAGTGCTTAAAAAAGATCAGGCAAAACGCGATGCCCTTGCTAATGGAAGCATAAGCGCCTTCTCCTTTGTCAAGTCAAAGATAGGAAGCCTTGAGCTTACTCCGGGCATGCTGGGACTTGAGCCGTCAAACGGAGCCTCTGTGATCACGGATGTAAGGACTGGAAAGATTCTGGCCCTTGTTTCCTATCCAGGATATGACAACAACAGGCTGGCAAATTCAGTGGATAACGACTACTATGCCTCCCTGCTTGCAAATACCTCAAATCCTCTCTATAATCATGCTACCCAGCAGAGGACTGCTCCAGGATCCACCTTCAAGCTTGTGACATCCACGGCCGGACTTGCAGAGGGAGTCATAACGACCACTTCTACTATAGAGGATAAGGGAGTCTTTGAAAAGGTATCTAATAAGCCTAGGTGCTGGATCTATCCAGGAAACCACGGCGTGATAAATGTATCTGAGGCCATCAGGGATTCATGTAACTACTTCTTCTATGAGGTTGGCTGGAGACTTGCCGGAGGAGACAACCACTATAACGATGCCAGAGGTATAAGGCGAATAAGGAAATATGCTTCTCTTTACGGTCTGGGTGACAAGACAGGTGTCGAGATCGATGAGAATAAGTCCCATATAGCTACCCAGTTCCCTGTAATGGCTGCTATCGGTCAGTCAGATCACAACTACACTGTGATAGCCTTGTCACGCTATGTCACAGCGGTTGCAAGCAGCGGTAATGTTTATGACTACACTCTACTCGATCATGTGGAAAGTCCTGACGGGCGCATCCTTAAGACCTATAAGCCGAAGAAGGTAAGACATATCAATGTTCTAAATTCCTCTGACTGGCAGGCCATCCATTCAGGAATGAAGATGGTAGTCGAGGGACTTGAGACCTTTGACGGCTTCCCGGTAGAGGTAGCAGGAAAGACAGGAACGGCCCAGCAGAGCGGACATGCCAACCATGCACTTTTCGTTGCATATGCTCCGTATTCTTCTCCGAGGATCTCGATCGCGACAAGGATACCTTTTGGATATACCTCGCATAATGCAGCAGATGTATCAAAGAATATCCTGGGAGTCTATTTCAAGGTAAAGTCCTCAGAGAAGCTTTTAAAAGGCGGAGCTAATCAGGTAAGTACAAATGGAAGAGTAGTGGACTAAGGAGTATATATGACTGAAGATCTGATTATAAAGGGCTATCCGCACGGGATCAGGCTGGTGATGAATCCTGATATCCCGATAGAGCAGCTTCTTACAAGCCTTTGTGTGAAATTTGCCGCTTCAAAAAAGTTCTGGGGAGAGGCTACAATGTCGCTTACCATAGAAGGAAGGCAGCTTGATGATCAGGAGCTTGAGGCTGTCATCCAGTCGATCGAGAGGAACAGCGATGTGACAGTATCTCTTGTGAGTACAAGAGACAGGGTCTTTGAAAAGGAGATGACAAGGAAAAAGGATGCCTTTTATTTCGCAAAGACAAGGGACTATCTGAAGATCCATGACGGAGATATAGATATGGGAAGAAAGGTGATAAGCAGCTACGGACTGCTTGTCACAGGAGATATCATGTCAGGTGGAAGCGCCGAGTGCGGAGGCAGTCTCTATGTCCTTGGAACTATAGCGGGAAAGGCAAGCGCCGGTAAGGTGATCGGGAAGAATGCCTGTATCGTAGCATCAGGAATCTCTGATGCAGATCTTTCTATAGGATCTGTCAGAGAGAATTTCTCGATAAAGAACAGGACAAGATTTTTTTCAAAGGACAATGAGATGATAATTGTCAGGGTAGAGGATGGGCATTTAAGCCCGGAGAAATTTACAGGAAGCATAAATGTTTAGAAATTACAGGTTCAAAAATTACAATTTCAGACTCGTTGCTTTTGTTGTAGCTCTTACGATTTATGGTATAATGATAATCGGAAGTGCTAATAAGGACTACCAGAACAAGCAGATCATAGGTATGGTCTTAGGCGTAATAGTAATGGTCATTGTCTCAATGATCGATTATTCGATGGTACTGTCATTTTCCTATCTGCTCTATGCCCTTGCGGTGCTGGCCCTTCTGGCGATAAAGACACCGCTCGGATATTCCTCCCATGAGGCTACCAGATGGATAAGGATAGGAGGACTGCAGTTCCAGCCTTCGGAGATGGCAAAGGTATTTCTTATCCTTTTCTTTTCGGCCTATCTGATGAAGTACGCCCAGTCACTGAATAACAGGAAGCGCATCCTCATTACAGCCTTTCTTGCTATGATCCCTCTTCTGGGTATCCTTATGGAGCCGGATCTTTCGACCACTGTAGTTACCTTTATGGTGATCTTTACCATGCTTTTTTATGCAGGCTTTTCGGGAAGGCTTACGGCTGCACTCGTTGGCCTTGGAGCATTCGGATCACTTGCTGTGATCTTCCTTACCCTTCATTCAAACGGAGTCCTGCAGGGCTACCAGAATGAAAGGATAGCTGCCTGGCTTTCTCCGGATAAGTATCCGGCCTCATCCATGCAGCAGCAGAATTCCATAATGGCGATAGGCAGTGGTATGCTTTTTGGAAAGGGACTTACAAGCACAGGCGCTGATTCGGTAAAGAGCGGAAACTACATACCCGAGCCCCATACTGATTTCATATTTGCGGTTACGGGTGAGGAGACGGGATTTATAGGAACTGTTATTATGGTTATCCTGATCTTTGGTATCGTCTTTGAATGTATGCGTACTGCAAAGAAGGCCAAGGATCTGGCAGGGCAGCTGATATGTGTCGGTATGGCATCGCTTGTTGCTTATCAGGCCTTTGTAAATATCAGTGTTGTCACAGGCCTTATGCCAAATACAGGTCTTACACTTCCTTTTGTAAGCTATGGCCTTACATCGCTTGTGACCTTGTATTTCGGGATAGGCTTTGTCCTGAATGTGTCATTGCAGGCCAAGATGTTTTACGCAGACCAGAGGAATTTCACCTTTGATCTCAAGGAATAAAAAGGAGTGGTTATATGAATATAGGACTAGTGGCACATGACGCCAAGAAGAAGCTAATGCAGAATTTCTGTATTGCATACAGATCTATACTTGCCAGACATAAGCTGTACGCTACGGGGACAACGGGACGGCTTATCGAGGAGGCAACCAATCTTAAGGTGCATAAATATCTTTCAGGACATCTTGGAGGTATGCAGCAGCTGGGAGCCCAGATAGAGCATAATGAGATAGATCTGGTTATATTTCTTCGGGATCCGCTTACAGTGAAGTCACATGAACCGGATGTGAATGTTATAATAAGGATGTGCGATGCGCATAATATACCGCTGGCTACAAATCTAGCCAGTGCTGAGCTTCTTATAAGAGCATTAGACAGAGGAGATCTTGAGTGGCGTGAAATGTATAAATAAAAACAGGCTGCGGCTTTTTGCTTCGGTCCTGCTTCCCTTATCCTTTATCCTGACAGGATGTCAGGGACAGATAAAGCAGGAATACTCACTTGACAGCAGAGCAGCCGAATATGGATTTGTAAAGGAGGATTCGTCCTCCCTGATGGCTTCGGATCTGTGTCCATACATAGAGGACTCATCCGGCGCCGATCAGAACAAGACAGTATATGCAGCTGGAGCCTTTAATGAGACGACGGGCGAGACTAAGTACAGCCAGAATCTTCTGAAAAAGATCTATCCTGCTTCAACGACCAAGATTCTCACGGCTCTTGTCGCAATAGAAAACGGAAATCTGAACCAGATCTGCACAGTAGAGGCGTCTGATCTGGATCTGCCTGCCGGCTCATCGGTTGCTCATCTGAGGGTCGGAGACAGACTTTCACTCTATGATCTGATGAAGGGCATGCTGCTTGAAAGCGGAAATGACGCTGCTAAGGCCATAGCCAGATCTGTTGCCGGCAGTGAGGAAAAATTTGCTGATCTTATGAACCAGAAGGCAAGGGAGATCGGCGCATCTCATTCGCATTTTGTGAATCCTGACGGACTTCCTGACGAGGATCATTATACCTGTGCCTATGACATGTATGTGATCTTTCATAATGCCCTAAAGGAAAAGACCTTCAGGACCATAATCAGATCTAAAAAGCAAAAGGCTACAGTCACAGACAGCACTGGAAAGGCATCGATTGTCACATATAAGTCGACCAATCTTTATTTTACAGGAGATATCAGGTCTCCTGAGGGCATCAGGGTCTTAGGGGGTAAGACCGGAACCACAAACGATGCAGGATATTGTCTCGTTCTATGGTCAGAAAATAAGACGACAAAAGCGAAAATCATTACCGTTGTTTTCAAGGCTGACACCAGATACGATCTGTATCTGATGACAAATAAACTTCTGACATCGTTTGGCTCGGTTTGAATTAAGGAGGTAAGCTATGACGATTCTAGTTACTGGAGGCGCTGGTTATATCGGAAGTCACACATGTATTGAGCTTCTGAACAATGATTATAATGTGGTTGTTGTGGACAATCTCTACAATTCCAGCAAAAAGGCGCTTGATCGTGTAAAGGAGATCACGGGGAAGGATCTGAAATTTTACAAGGGGGATATCCTTGACAAGGATTGTCTTGAAAAGATCTTTAAGGAAAACGATATCGACTGCGTTATCCATTTCGCAGGGCTGAAGGCTGTAGGCGAGTCTGTAGGCAAGCCTTGGGAATACTACAACAACAATATTACAGGCTCTCTTAATCTGATAGAGGCAATGAAAAATGCAGGCTGCAAGAACCTGATCTTCTCATCCTCGGCAACCGTATACGGCGATCCGGCACAGATTCCTATTACAGAGGAATGCCCTAAAGGCAAGTGCACGAATCCATATGGATGGACCAAGTGGATGCTCGAGCAGATCTTTACAGACATGCATACAGCAGATCCGGACTGGAATGTGATCCTTCTCCGTTACTTCAATCCTATCGGAGCTCATCCGTCAGGTCTTATAGGCGAGGATCCTAACGGCATCCCTAATAATCTTATGCCTTATATCACCCAGGTAGCTATCGGCAAGCTCCCGGAGCTTGGTATCTTTGGAAATGACTACGATACTCCGGATGGTACCTGCGTAAGGGACTATATCCATGTATGTGATCTTGCTACCGGACACGTTGCAGCCCTTAAAAAGATAAAGGAGAACTGCGGTGTAAGCATCTACAACCTCGGTACAGGAGTAGGGTATTCAGTTCTTGATGTAGTAAATAACTTCATCGAGGCTACAGGAGTAAATGTCCCTTATTCCTTCAAGCCGCGTCGTGAGGGTGACGTACCGCAGTGCTATTCCTCAGCCGATAAGGCAAAGAGGGAGCTTGGCTGGGAGGCAAAGTACGGAATAAAGGAAATGTGCCGCGACTCCTGGAACTGGCAGCAGAAGAATCCTGATGGATTTGGGGAGGCCGAAAGCCTGTAGGTAAGAGCGAGTCGAAGACGAAGCTCGAACCACAGGCGAGGCCGTTCTTTGAGATTAATGAGAGCAAGCCGAAGGCGCAGCTCGAATTTAGCGAAAAGAACTTCCTTGACAAGAGGTGCGAGGTCAGAGGTGAGAGGTTAGAGGTCTGAGGTGAAAGGCTGAAAGTTTCGAGATGAGAGTAAGCTGAAAGCGAAGCTCGAGGCCGAAAGCTTCGAGATGAGAGCAAGCCAAAGGCGAAGCTCGAATCCGAAGCGAGGTCGTTCTCTGAGGCTGAAAGTTTCGAGATGAGAGCGAGCTTATAGCGAAGCTCGAATCCGAAACGAAGCCGTTCTTTGAGATTAATGAGAGCGAGCCATAGGCGAAGCTCGAATTTAGCGAGCAGAACTTCATTATTATCGAGAACGAGTCGAAGACGAAGTTCGAGCTTAACGAAGACAGCTTCCTTGACCGAAAGCACAGAGACAAGAACGAGCATGAGCGAGGTGCGAGGTCAGAGGCTCTGGTTTTACTAAACCCTAATCCCTCACACCTCACACCTCACACCTTAAACCTGCCCCCTCGCACCTCACACCTCTCACCTCAGATTGTACTCACATAAATACAAAAATCTCTCACAAACCCCCTTGACATCCTCTCATATCTGAGTATAATAGTCTTTGTTGTCGCGAACGAAAGAGAGCGACACAGGATATATGGTTCCTTGGTCAAGCGGTTAAGACGCCGCCCTCTCACGGCGGAATCAGGAGTTCGATTCTCCTAGGAACTATTAATTGAGGGTGTTTACTTGAGTACCTGTATCGGAAGCTTTTCGGTACGAACCATAACTCTTGAATCAAGAGGGCGGGCCGCATGGCCCGCTCTCTTACTTGTATAAGGATGTAAGAAGCATGAATGCAAGAGAATACGAGGAGAAGACCTTAGACTTTATCACTCCTATCCTTGAGGAACTTTCACTTTCGCTCTGGGATGTGGTTTTTGAGAAGGAAGGTCGTGAGTACAGCCTATCAGTATATATTGATAAGCCGGGCGGGGTTACAGTAGATGACTGTGAGGCAGTAAGCAGCCGGATGAATGAGATCCTTGACAGGGAAGATTACATCAGGGAACCATATACATTTGTGGTGAGCTCGCCTGGACTTGACAGGGAGCTTGTCAGAGAAAGGGATTTCATCAATGCAAGAGGACGCAAGGTCCTGATACATACATATCGTTCCATTGGCGGAGAAAAGGAATTCACAGGAGTCCTTAACGATTTTGATAAGGATTCCGTGACGATCGATACCGGAGAAGAGAAGCAGAAGTTTTTACGCAGGGACATATCCCTGATAAGGCTTGCTTTTGATTTTTGATATAAGCATTAGGAGGATAAGATGGCAGACTTTAGTGAACTGAGCGCAGGACTTGATTTGCTTGAGAAAGAAAAGGGCATTCCGAGAAATGAGATAATAGATGCTATTGCGGAAGGCTTAAAGCATGCCTGCAGGCAGCAGATCGCAAACAGGCGGCAGGTGAAGCCTGAGAATGTGAATGTTGATAATATCCATGTCACAGTAGATTATAACACCTGCGAGTATCATATTCTCGAGGCAAAGCAGGTCGTTAATGATGTGGTAAATCCTGATACACAGATTTCACTTCAGGAGGCTCATGACAAATTTGGCGGCGACTATGTCCTGGGGCAGAGTGTCAATGTAGAGATCAATTCAATGGACTTCAGCCGTGTAGCAGTAAAAACCGCAAAAGAGACTATAGTCCAGAAGATCAAGGAGGTTGAGAAGCTTTCTGTGATCGAGGAATTCAAAAAGAAGATTGGCACTATTGTTACCGGAGTCGTAGAGAGATATGCCGGCAGGAATATCAGTATCAATCTCGGAAGATGTGATGCCCTCCTTATGGAAAGCGATCAGATCAAGGGTGAGCATTATAATCCTACAGATCATATCAGAGTCCTCGTGGTTGATGTAAAGGATGGGTCCGAGGAAGACAGATTAAAAAAGAACGCTTCCGGCAATGAGAAGAAAAAGAAAAGAGACAATGGACCGAGGATACGTCTGTCACGTTCTCATCCTGATTTTATCAAATGCCTTTTTGCAGAAGAGGTATCTGAGATAAGGGATGGCATAGTTGAGATCAAGGCTGTCTCAAGAGAGGCAGGCAACAGGAGCAAGATCGCTGTGGCATCAAACGATCCCGACGTGGATCCGGTAGGAGCCTGCGTAGGAATGAATGGAAGCCGTGTAAATGCAGTCGTTTCTGAGATCGGAAATGAGAAGATAGATATAATCGAATGGTCTGACCAGCCGGCTCAGCTTATCGAGAATGCACTGGCACCGGCAAAGGTCATTGCTGTCGTGGCAGATGCTGATCTGAAGCAGGCAAGAGTCGTTGTGCCTGATTATCAGCTTTCTCTTGCGATTGGAAGAGAAGGACAGAATGCCAGACTTGCAGCCAGACTTACAGGCTTCAAGATCGATATCAAGAGTGAGACACAGGCTGAGCAGACGCCAGGATTCATGACATTTGATGATATCTATGGCCCTGAGGATGATGTGGATCCTGATTCTTCTGATGACATGGATGATGCAGAGGATATCGATTCTTCTGATGACATGGATGATGCAGAGGATATCGATTCTACTGATGACATGGATGATGCAGAGGATATCGATTCTACTGATGATATAGATGATGCAGAGGATATTGATGCATCCGATGCAGAAGATAGCTCTTATACTAATAATGGAGAGGGCGAGGAGTAAGGCCGGAAAGCGGAGAGAGTAGATAGGAGTCAGATTGCCGAAGAGATTACCAGAGAGAAAATGCGTCGGCTGTGGAGCACTAAAGCCTAAGAACGAGCTTGCGCGTATAGTCCTTTCACCGGAGGGGGAATTTATTGTAGACCCTACCGGGAAAGCCCCGGGAAGAGGAGCATATATATGCAGAAATAAGGATTGCTTAAGAAGGGCGGAGAAGAACCGTGGCCTCGAGAAGTCCTTCCGGCGCAGCATAAGCCCCTTAGTATATGAGAAACTGGGGAGGCTTATAGATGAATAATGACCGGATCCTGTCATTTATTTCTCTGGCCAGGAAGGCCGGCAAGATAAAAAGCGGTGAGTTTTCCACCGAAGAAGCAGTGAGG
Organism: Candidatus Weimeria sp. HCP3S3_B5; assembly: GCF_052064335.1. Lineage (NCBI taxonomy): Bacteria > Bacillati > Bacillota > Clostridia > Lachnospirales > Lachnospiraceae > Candidatus Weimeria > Candidatus Weimeria sp. HCP3S3_B5. The sequence continues at coordinate 25,802 of NZ_JBQHVU010000001.1, forward strand.
CAGGGTAAGGCATATCTTGTGATTGTAGCATCAGATGCCTCTGATAATACCAGAAAGCATTTTGATGATATGTGCAGATACAGAGACCTGCCCTTTTATATAATAAGCGATTCTCTTTCTTTAGGAAGAGCACTAGGATACGAGTTTCGGATGAGTCTTGCGGTCACTGACCAGGGATTTGCGAGATCACTTGAACAGAAGATACAGGCCTTTATGAGCAGCAAGGAGGAATAAAGATGGCAAAAATCAGAATCTATGATCTATCGAAAGAGATAAATGTATCAAATAAGGACATCGTTGCACACTTTGCTGCTTCAGGTAAGACATTTACCGCCTCTAGCGGACTGACTGAACAGGAGGCGGATGAGGTCAGGAGGGCATTTGGTGAGAAAGCTGCTCCTGCCGGACCGGATAACAAGGAAAAGAAGGAGCACAGTGCCGTGGAGGTAAAACCTGTGGAAGAAAAAAAGCGTGATGTAAGGAAAGACGAAAGCACTAATCGTCACAAGTCGGAGCAGGGAGGCGCATCCAGACAGAATAAGGCAGCTGTGGCTCCTGTACAGAAGAGAAAGAGAAACATCACTGCAGTATTCCATTCTGAGAATTCCAAGGAGCATGGCTCCTCTGGAAGAAAGGATGGAAAAGGTCAGGGAAGGAACAGGAAGCCTTCTACTCCTGAAAGACGCGGGCCGATCAAACCGCGTACCGACGGCAACAGGGTAAGGCCAAAGGGACTGGATGCCTATCCGGATCAGAAATTTGAGTCTAAGCCCACAAAGCCAGTTCCTGCCGCTTCGCAAGCAGCAAATAAGCCTGTAAGCAAGCCTAAGACCGAGGAGATACCAAAGAAGAAGGAAGAGGCAAAGCCGGAAGGTCCAGTCAAGCTTGGAAATATCATGGAAGCGCTTGTCCAGCAGAAGAAGAGAAACGCTGAGAGAAAGAAGGAAGCGGCTGCTGAGAGGCGCGAGAGGAGAAACGGTTCTGCTTCGGATAAAAGATCTGGCAGAGGAGATCGTGACAACGACCGCAGAAGGAATTCCTTCGATCCAGGCATTAAGGACAGAGGAAATAATGGCCCTGGTGAGATGGCCTCAGCTGACAAGGGCCGTCATAACGGAAAACCTCATAATAAGAGAGGCAGAGCTGATCATGATGCCTTAGGGAGAAAAGAAGAGCATTATATCAATCTCGAGAAAAACGGCGGTAAAAAGAAAACAAAGAATAACAACAATAATAAGGTCGAAAAACGTGATCCGGATGAGATCATCACGATCACAGTACCTGATCGTATTTCGTTAAGAGATCTTGCTGACAAAATGAAGGTGGTACCTTCTGAGATCATAAAGAAGCTTTTCCTTGCCGGAAAGGTATATACTCTTAATTCGGAGGTCGATTTTGACGAGGCTGAAAACATCGCAGCTGAGTTCAACTGCATCCTGGAGCATGAGGAAAAGGTCGATGTAATCGCAGAGCTTGTAAAGGATGATGAGGACGATCCTTCGACTCTGGTTCCAAGACCGCCTGTTGTCTGCGTAATGGGACACGTCGATCATGGTAAGACATCGCTTCTCGATAAGATTCGTCATACCCATGTATCGGACAAGGAGGCAGGAGGTATCACCCAGAAGATAGGAGCTTATGTAGTAAGCATCGACGGAAAGAAGATAACCTTCCTTGATACTCCTGGACATGAGGCATTCACTGCAATGCGAATGAGAGGTGCTAATTCCACCGATATAGCCATCCTGGTGGTAGCTGCCGATGACGGAGTGATGCCTCAGACTGTAGAGGCCATAAACCATGCCAAGGCTGCTGGTGTAGAGATCATTGTTGCAGTCAATAAGATAGATAAGCCTAATGCGAATGTCGAGAGAGTAAAGCAGGAGCTTTCAGAATATGAGCTTATTCCTGAGGACTGGGGTGGCAGCACCATCTTTGTTCCGGTATCAGCTCATACGGGCGAGGGTATAGACCAGCTATTAGAGATGGTCCTTCTGACAGCCGATGTTATGGAATTAAAGGCCAATCCTAAGAGAAACGCCAGAGGTCTGGTGATCGAGGCAGAGCTTGACAAGGGACGCGGAGTTGTAGCTACAGTTCTAGTACAGAAGGGAACCCTTCATGTAGGAGATCCGGTGGCAGCCGGATCCTCGTTCGGTAAGGTCAGGGCCATGCTCGATGAAAACGGAAAGAGAGTAAAGAAGGCAGGACCTTCGACACCTGTTGAGATCTTAGGACTTTCAGAGGTTCCAAACGCCGGAGAGATCCTTAATGGATTTGATACAGAAAAGGAGTCAAGGGACTATGCATCTACCTTCGTTTCTGTCGGCAAGGAGAATCTGATAGAGGAGACCAGAAGAGGAGTAAGCCTTGATGATCTGTTCAGCCAGATCAAGGCTGGAAATGTCAAGGAGCTTGATATAATCGTAAAGGCTGATGTACAGGGCTCTGTAGAGGCAGTCAGATCCTCTCTTGAAAAGCTTTCAAATGACGAGGTCGTCGTAAAGGTGATCCATGGTGGCGTGGGAGCTATAACAGAGTCAGATGTAAACCTTGCAGCAGCATCAAACGCTATCATCATCGGTTTCAATGTAAAGCCTGATAATGTGGCGAAGTCCATAGCAGATCACGAGGGCGTGGATGTCCGTCTTTACAAGGTCATCTACAATGCAATAGCAGATGTAGAGAGTGCCATGAAGGGAATGCTTGAGCCTGTATATGAGGAGCAGGTTATAGGCCACGCAACGGTAAGAGCTACGTTCAAGTCCTCAGAGGCTGGCATAATTGCCGGATGTATAGTTGATGACGGATATATGGAGCGTGACTCCACTGTCCGTATCCGCCGCGGCGATGAGCAGATCTACGAGGGCAAGCTTATTTCCCTCAAGCGTTTCAAGGATGACGCCAAGACTGTCAAGGCCGGATATGAATGTGGTCTTGTTGTCGAGGGATTCTCTGATTATCAGGAGGATGACAGCCTCGAGGCATACAAGATGGTAGAGGTAGCCAGAAAGTAATAATGAGAAAGAACAGTGTTAAAAATAACAGGATAAACGAGGATGTAACAAGGGTCATCTCCGAGATTCTTAGAGAGGATGTAAAAGACCCGCGCATATCTCCTATAGTTTCTGTTACTGATGCTATCGTTGCTCCTGACTTAAAGACTGCAAAAATCTTTATCTCTGTTCTAGGAGATGATCAGGACGGCTGTCGTACAATGGAAGGCATCAGATCATCTGCAGGATATATAAGGCATCAGCTGGCCGTAAGGCTTAATCTGAGAAATACTCCCCAGCTGGAGTTTATTCTAGATAAGTCTATAGCCTATGGCGTCGATATGTCCCACAAGATAGATCAGGTAATGGAGCATGACAGGGAGGCTGATGCCGGAGAGGAATGACTCCCGGCTGGCCTCTGAAGGAATATAATGAGATTAGAAGATTATTTAGATGGAGTAAGGACCATTGCTGTATCAGGTCATATCAGGCCTGATGGAGACTGCATTGGCTCGGTGCTTGGCATCTACAATTACATAAGGACAAATTACAGGGAGATCCAGATCAAGGCTTATCTGGAGCCTATCCCATTTGACTTCGAATTCCTGTCAGGCTCTGATAAGCTGATAAGGGCAAACAGGTTTGATAATACAGCCTTTGATCTTTTTATCTGCTGTGACTGTGGAGATCTTGGAAGACTTGGGGATTCTTCTGTATATTTTAGCAATGCGAAAAAGACCATCTGTATCGACCATCACGAGACTAATGGTGCTTTTGCTGATGTGAATTATGTTTTTCCCGAGGCATCGAGTACCTGTGAGCTTGTAGGTCAGATAATAGACAGGGAGCGGATCGATAAGAAGACAGCTGAATGTCTCTATACCGGAATGGTAACAGATACCGGGCTCTTTCAGTATAACTGCACGCATTCAAGCACTATGGAATTCGCCGGTTTCCTTATGGATAAGGGAATCGATTTTTCCTACATAGTCGATCATGTATTTTTCACAAAGAGCATAAAGCAGCTTCAGATGCTTGGAGTCGGGATCACTAATTCGAAGACCTATCTGGATGGCAGGATAATAGCAAGCTATGTTACAGCTGATCAGATGAAGAAGTATGATGCAGCACCTAAGAACATGGAGGGAGTGGTAAGCACCCTGCGTTCAGTCGAGGGAGTGGAGCTGGCCTTTTTCATGTATCCTACTGAGGATGGAAGCTATAAGGTTTCTTCAAGAGCCTCAACAGACAGGGTTGATCTGTCAGCACTGGCTCTTAAGTACGGCGGAGGGGGTCATAAGAGAGCTGCCGGCTTTTCGATGGAAGGGACTGATCCTGTTTTGATGATAGATGAGCTTATTGACCAGGTGAGACCATTTTTTAAGGAGGAGGCCTGATGGACGGAGGGATTCTTATTATGGATAAGCCCTCCGGCTTCACTTCCTTCGATGTCGTTGCAAAGCTCCGCGGCATATTTCATATAAAAAGAATCGGACATACAGGCACTCTTGACCCTATGGCTACAGGAGTGCTCGTTGTCTGTGTAGGAACGGCTACAAAAGCCGTAAACAGACTTACGGCCTCTGACAAGGTCTATGAGGCCGGGATAAGGTTCGGAGAGAAATATGATACCGGTGATATCACGGGAAAGCTTTCAGCAAGGTCAGACATGGCCATCACTGAGCAGGATTTCAGGCAGATTTTTGACAGATTTACAGGAGATATAGAGCAGATCCCTCCAATGTATTCGGCAAAGAAGGTGAACGGAAAAAGGCTCTATGAATATGCCAGAGAGGGGATAGAGGTCGAAAGAAGTCCGGAACAGATCCATATTTTTTCAATAGAGCTTTTAAGCTTTGACTATCCGCATGCCAGAGTAAGGATACATTGTTCCAAGGGTACCTATATCAGGACTCTGATCGAGGATCTTGCCGAAGGCTGTGGAACTGTTGCCACGATGGAAAGTCTTCGCAGAACGAAAAACGGAGATTTTTCGATAGAGGATGCGCTGACATTTGACGATCTTACTGATTCTTCTGATCCCTGGTCTCTTCTTCTACCAGTGCCATGAGTTATTATAATGGAAATCATAAAAGGAATAGATAATTATCTGCATAAATTTCCAACGGCAGTGACAGTTGGAAAATTCGACGGGATACATCTGGGACATGAGGCTCTGGTTTCGCTTATCACCACAAGACCAGGTATGAAAAGTGTGATGGTTACCTTTTCTGCCTCACCCAGAAAGGTCCTTTTCGACCATGATCTTAAAAATATCATTACAGAAGAGGAAAGAAATTTCATCCTTGAAAAAAAGGGTATAGATATCCTTCTGGTGCTTACCTTTGATAAGACCCTGATTAAGCTTTCACCGGAGGACTTTATAGGCCTTCTGGTAAACAGGATAAATATGCGATATCTTGCAGTAGGAAGTGATTTCACCTTCGGCTATCAGGGAAAGGGGAATACAGACCTGTTATTGCAGCTTTCTGGTCGGATGGACTTTGATCTGAAGGTAATAGAAAAGATAAAGGACGAAGGCAGGGATATAAGCTCAAGCCGTATAAGGGACCTTATAAAGAAGGGAGATGTAGCTCAGGCAGGACGCCTGCTTGGACATCCATTCCTGATAGCAGGGTCAGTAGTCCATGGCAGGCATCTGGGAACGGGTATGGGAATACCAACTATAAATATAATCCCTCCCGAAAACAAGCTTCTTCCGCCATTCGGAGTATATATCACGACTGTAGAGATAAGGGGAAGGATCTACCACGGCATTACCAATGTCGGAAATAACCCTACGATCTCAGACGACAATCCTGTAACGGTCGAGACAAATATTCTGGATCCGATCGGAGATCTCTACGAGGAAAGGGCGACGGTCATTTTTCATAGATTTATCCGTCCGGAGAAAAAGTTCGCAAGCATAGAAGAGCTTACAGAAGAGATTAAGAGGAATATAAGGGAGGCGAGGGAGTTCTTCAATAGGGGTTAGTAGTCCCTAACCCTCAATTCCTCCCCTTGACTTTTCCGCCATTGTTTGCTAGTATAATCAAGTTGTTTTCTGCACGCAGCTTTACGATTATCCGACGTTGGCTTCGTGCGAGATGTAAATTGTTTTATAGGAGGATCACAATGATCACAAAAGAGAAAAAGCAGGAACTCATCACAAAGTATGCCCGTACAGAGGGTGATACAGGCTCACCTGAGGTTCAGGTAGCTATCCTGACAGAGCGTATCAGAGAGCTTACTGACCACATGAAGCAGAATCCTAAGGATCATCACAGCAACAGGGGTCTGCTCAAGATGGTAGGTAAGAGAAGAAACCTTCTTACATATCTAAGGAATAAGGACATCGATCGTTATCGTGCACTTATCGCTAGCCTCGGCCTGAGGAAATAATTATGGATAGAAAGACATACACAATGGACCTTGCCGGCAGACCCTTAAAGGTAGAGGTCGGTAAGGTAGCAGCGCAGGCAAATGGAGCAGTACTTATTTCCTATGGGGATACTACGGTTCTTTCTACAGCCACAGCAAGTGATGCTCCAAGAGAGGGAATAGATTTCTTCCCTCTTTCAGTAGAATTCGAAGAGAAGTTCTATTCGATCGGAAAGATTCCGGGTGGATTCAATAAGCGTGAGGGAAAGGCATCCGAGAATTCGGTCCTTACCGCTCGCGTTATAGACCGCCCTATGAGGCCGCTGTTTCCAAAGGATTTCAGAAATGATGTGACGCTCAACAATCTGGTGCTTTCAGTAGATCCTGAATGCCGTCCTGAGCTTGTAGCTATGATAGGTACGGCTATGGCTACATGCATCTCTGATATCCCTTTCGACGGACCTTGTGCTATGACTCAGGTGGGTATGAAGGACGGTGAGTTTATCATCAATCCGTCACAGGCTGACTGGGATTTCGGAGATCTGGAGCTTACAGTTGCTTCCACCAGGGATAAGGTCATAATGATCGAGGCCGGAGCCAATCTTATCTCAGATGATAAGATGATAGAGGCTATTTATACCGCCCATGATGTTAACCAGCAGATAATAAAGCTGATAGATCAGATGGTAAGCGAGGTCGGGAAAGAGAAGTTCTCATATGAGAGCTGCGCAGTTCCTGATCAGATGCTTTCTGATATGAAGAAAGTAGTGCCTCCGGAGGAGATGGAGAAGGCAGTATTTACCGATGACAAGCAGACCCGTGAGGCCAATATCAAAGAAGTCACAGAAAGACTCGAGGAGGCCTTCTGTGATAATGAGGATTATCTGAAGCTCCTTCCTGACGCTGTATATCTCTATCAGAAGAAGACAGTAAGGAAGATGATCCTTAAGGACCATAAGAGACCTGACGGAAGAGAGATAAAGCAGATAAGACCTCTTTCTGCTGAGGTGGATCTGATCCCAAGAGTTCATGGCTCATCTATGTTTACAAGAGGCCAGACTCAGATCTGTGATATAGTTACTCTTGCTCCTCTTTCAGAGGCACAGAGGATAGAGGGACTTGATCCAAATATAACAGAGAAGAGATATATCCATCAGTATAATTTCCCTTCTTATTCTGTCGGTGAGACCAAGCCTTCAAGAGGACCAGGACGTCGTGAAATAGGACATGGCGCTCTTGCTGAAAGAGCCATAAAGCCTGTACTTCCGCCGATCGAGGAGTTCCCGTATGCGATAAGGGCAGTTTCAGAGACCTTTGAGTCAAACGGTTCCACCTCAATGGCAAGTACCTGTGCCTCATGTATGTCTCTTATGGCAGCCGGAGTTCCGCTTAAGGATATGGTTGCCGGTATTTCCTGCGGACTTGTGACAGGAGATACAGATGATGATTATATAGTTCTTACCGACATCCAGGGCCTCGAGGATTTCTTCGGCGATATGGATTTCAAGGTAACAGGAACTCATGAAGGTATCTCAGCTATCCAGATGGATATAAAGATTCATGGTCTTACAAGACCTATTGTCGAAGAGGCTATCCACAGAGCTCATGAGGCCCGTAACTTCATAATGGATACCTGTATGAGCAAGGCTATTGCAGCTCCAAGAGATCATCTCGCTGCTCTTGCTCCGAAGATCAGCTTCATCCAGATCCCGGTTGATAAGATCGGCGATGTGGTCGGTCAGAGAGGAAAGACAATAAATGAGATCATTTCCCGTACCGGAGCCAAGGTTGATATAGATGATGAAGGACGCGTATCGATAAGCTCCCTCGATGAGGAGGCTAATAAAAAGGCTCTTTCGATGATAAAGATCATCACTACAGATTTCCATAAGGGACAGATTCTTAAGGGTACTGTAGTCTCGATCAAGGAGTTCGGTGCCTTTGTGGAGTTTGCTCCTGGCAAGGAGGGAATGGTCCACATCAGTAAGATTGCAAATGAGCGTATCGACCATGTTGAGGATGTCCTTACACTTGGAGACCTTGTGACAGTTATATGCCTGGGAAAGGACAAGACAGGACGCATGTCCTTCTCTATCAAGGATGTTCCAAAGGATAAGCAGTAAAGACTTACATTATGGCTGCAGCTTGTAGAAATACAATCTGCAGCTTTTATATTATTTATATGAAGATAATAATAGCAGGCGCAGGCGCCGCCGGACTTGCCGCAGCTGTAAGTGCTGCAAGAAACGGAGCCGAGGTTGTTCTACTCGACAGGAACGAAAAGGCCGGCAAAAAGATATATATAACAGGCAAGGGAAGATGCAATTTCACAAATATTGCTCCTGTCGATGACTTCTATGCCAATATAGTTTCAAATCCCAGATTTATGTATTCCTCTTTTGCTCATTGCGATAACAGGGATCTGATCAGATTCATAGAGGATGCCGGTGTTGCGACAAAGGTAGAAAGAGGAGGCCGGGTTTTTCCAGAGTCTGATCATGCCTCAGATATCACAAGGGCCTTTACAGATACCCTGAGTCAGGCAGGTGTGAAAATACATTTACATACCCGCCTTACAGGGCTTATAATAGAGGATGGCCAGATAGCAGGAGCTAAGGTAGCAAGAGAAGGTCATATTTCTGAAAGAAATGAGATAAGAGCCGACGCGGTCATACTTGCCGGAGGAGGGTTATCCTATCCGAGCACAGGTTCAGATGGCAACATGATCCCTATGCTTGAGGAACTTGGACTAAAAGTAGAAAGACCTTATCCAGCTCTCGTCCCTCTTTTGACTAAGGAGGACTATATACCTTTGCTTCAGGGGCTTTCACTTAAGAATGTGACCTTTAATGTCTATTCAGAAAAGAAAAAGAAAGCTGTCTTTTCTGAATTCGGAGAGATGCTCTTCACTCATTTCGGTCTGTCTGGACCTATTGTCCTGTCTGCATCATCAAGGATCGCGGACTTTCTTTACAGGGAAAGAGAGCTTAAGGCCTGGGTCGATCTGAAGCCTCATCTTTCTCCGGAAAAGCTTCATAACAGGCTTATAAGGATAGCTTGTGAAAATCCCAACAGGGATTTCTCACATTTCTTTGATGAGCTTCTTCCATCAAAGCTATGCCCTGTCATCGCAGGACTAACTGGAATAGATCAGAAGCGAAAGATCAATTCGATAACCAGGCAGGAGAGGGAAAAGATACAGTTCCAGCTCGGACATTTTCCAATGACGATCACAGGGACCAGAGGCTTTAAGGAGGCGATTGTTACCGGAGGAGGTCTTTCGGTAAAGGAGGTCGATCCCAAAACTATGCAGGTAAAGAAGATCCCGGGGCTTTTTGTGGCCGGAGAGCTTATCGATGTTGATGCCCTGACAGGAGGATATAATCTGACCTGTGCTTTTTCAATGGGAGCGCTGGCCGGATATTCTGCCAGTCGTGGCTATGAAAGGAATTGCAATGAGTAAACAGATAGCAATAGATGGACCTGCAGGCGCAGGCAAGTCAACTATAGCAAAAAGGGTCGCAGCCGACCTTTCATATATCTATATAGATACCGGAGCCATGTACAGAAGCATAGGTCTTTATATGCTCCGTAATGGAATAGATATACATGACAGGGATAAGGTCGAGATTGAGTCAGAGAATGCCGATGTGAGTCTTTCATATGTGGACGGAAATCTTCATGTCTTTTTGAATGGCGAGGACGTCTCGAACGAGATTAGAAAAGAGGAGGTAGGTAATGCTGCAAGCGTGGTAAGCGCATATCCTCTGGTGAGAAGGAATCTGACAGAGCTTCAGCGCAGGCTTGCAAAAAAGGAAAACGTCGTAATGGACGGACGTGACATTGGCACATGTGTCCTGCCTGACGCCTTCCTTAAGATATATCTGACTGCCTCGCCAGAGGTCAGAGGAGAGAGAAGATACAGGGAGCTTATGGATAAGGGAGAGAGTCCTGATCTTGACAGAATTATCGAGGATATAAAAAAGCGTGATCAGGCAGATATGAACAGAGAGATATCTCCTTTGAGAAAGGCAGATGACGCAGTAGAGGTTGATTCATCTGATATGACTATCGATGAGGTCGTAAACAGGATAGAAAGTCTGATATGAAAGCAAGACGGATGATAATGATGCTGGCCGGCCAGACTCTCTGTGCGGTAAGCGCCGGAATGCTTCGCTTCTGCAATTTCGGTATGGATCCCTATAATTCAGGAGTGCTCGGGCTATGGCATATGACTGGCCTTCTTGACTTTGGGACCTTTTCCCTTATAGTCTGCCTGCTGCTTCTTGCAATAGACTTACTTTTTCTCGACAGGAAGAGGCTTGGTATAGGAACGGTCTACAATATGGTCATTATGGGATATGTGATAGACTTTACCTACAAGACACTAAAGGGGCTGCTGCCGGGCGCATCGATCGCTGTAAGGATCATTTTCCTTTTCGCTGGTCTAGCCCTTCTGTGCTACTCATCTTCTATGTATCATGTGGCCGATATGGGAGTTTCTCCCTATGACTGCATTCCATTGTCGATATCCGAAAGGGTAAGGTTCAGGTTTCGGACCGTGCGACTGACCTCGGATTGTATAATGGTCCTTATTGGACTGATAGGAAGACAGATGCCGGGAGTCACTACTATAATCACAGCACTCTGCCTAGGACCATTCATAGAGCTTTTCAATCCTTTAAACAGAAGGCTTATAGGAGAAGAGAAGAAGGATATGAAGAAGTGAAGAGACTAAGGCTTGTATACGGGGGAAGCGGAAGCGGCAAGAGTGATCTGGCGGAGGGGCTTCTTGACACCTGTTTGGATAAGATCTATCTGGCCACAATGCCCTTTGCAGGAGAAAACATTGGCCGGATCGATCGTCACAGGAGACGAAGGGCCGGGAAGGGCTTTTGGACCATTGAGCGGACTAAAGACATATCTGGCCTGCCATTAGCCGATAATGCAGTGGTACTTTTGGAGGATCTGCCGAATCTGCTTGCAAATACCATGTTCCTTCCGGACGGGACTGTGGATTATCATGCGGACGATAAGGTCAGGGAGGATCTTTTATATCTGATAGACAGATGCATGGAGCTTGTGATAGTTTCTGATGATATATTTTCATCGGGGATGAGCTATGACAGGCTGACTGAAAGATATATGAGCATGCTTGGATCCCTGCATGGCTTTCTGGCAAATAAGGGTGAGATGATAGAGGTCGTTGCGGGAATAGGGATCTATCATAGCAGCTTAAACAGATTGGAGTAGACAATGGATGCAGAAACAGACAGAAACAAACAGATAGTAAGGACCAGTATAGTAGGGATACTTGCGAATATCCTTCTTGCCTCATTTAAGGCTGTGATCGGAGTACTCTCAGGTTCTATTGCTATCACACTTGATGCAGTAAATAACCTCTCGGATGCGGCCAGCTCCGTCATAACTATAGTCGGGACAAAGCTTGCGGGAAAGCCGGCTGACAGAAAGCATCCGTTCGGATACGGGCGGCTTGAATACCTGAGCGCCATGATAATTTCTATCATTGTGCTCTATGCAGGAGTTACCTCCCTTAAGGAATCAGTAGCAAGGATCATACATCCGAAGAGACCCGATTATGCATTGCTTTCCCTTATCATCGTGGCAGTGGCCGTCCTTGTAAAGATAATCCTTGGCAGATATGTAGAGGGGGTCGGAAAGAGGGTAAATTCCGATTCGCTTATCGCCTCCGGCAGGGATGCCACACTTGACTCAGTGATCTCAGCCTCGACTCTGCTTGCAGCTCTTATCTATATAGCATCAGGTCTTTCACTTGAGTCATGGCTTGGAGCTATTATCTCTGTCGTTATAATAAAGTCCGGCATAGATATGCTTCGTGATACTATCTCAGAGATCCTTGGAGAACGCGCTGATACCCAGCTCGTTGTAGATATAAAAAAGACAGTAAGAGAGATGGATGGAGTAAGAGGAGCCTATGATCTGGTCCTTAATAACTATGGCCCTGATCATTATATCGGTTCGCTTCATATAGAGGTTCCGGATACCTGTACCGCTGACCAGATAGATGAGCTTACAAGGAAGATTACAAGAGAGATCTATAATAAGTACAAGGTCCTTCTTACAGCAGTAAGCGTTTATTCCTATAATACAAAGAATCCTATGGTAATAGGAGTAAGGGACAAGATAGAGGGTATTGTAAAAAAGTGCCCGAATATACTCCAGATGCATGGATTCTATATGGATGAGGAGGAAAAAACGATCCGCTTTGATCTTGTGGTGAGCTTCGAGGCGCCTGACAGACTGGAAGCCTTTAACAGCGCACTTGAAAAGGTAAGAAAGGAATATCCCGGCTATACTGTAACAGCCGCCATTGATGCGGATTTTTCAGAGATCTGATGATTTATTAAGCGGGATGCAGGATTTGGCTTAAATAAAGACAGGAGATAAGATGATATACCCGAAATTTTTACAGAATGGGAGTACTATAGGAATCGCAGCGCCGAGCGCCGGCGTAGGTGATGATATTGGTCAGTGGGAAGAAAGCTGCGCCCTTCTGCAGACTGAGGGGTTTTTTATAAAGGAGACGGAGTCGGTAAGGAATGTGGGGGACAGAAGTGCTGATGCTGTGACAAGGGCTAAGGAGCTGGGTTCTCTATTTTCAGATTCGGAGGTCGATTTTGTCATGTGCGCTGCGGGCGGAGATTTTCTTGACGAGTGCCTTCCTTATGTTGATCTTGATCTGATGAGGGCAAATCCCAAATGGCTGATGGGAGCATCCGATCCTACAGGAATACTATATCCTTATACGACTAAGTGTGATGTTGCAACTATTTACGGTCTTAACGCAGGTGGCTACAGCAGATACCCTGTACCTGACTATGTAAAGGATAATCTTTCTCTGATAAAGGGAGAGTCTCTTACTGAGAAGAGCTACCCTATGTATATGTCGATTCCGCCATTTGCATCAGATGATACTTTTTATGACAGGCCATCTGATATGACTTGCAGCAGGGACTATGTCAGTGCAAGGGGAAGATGCATAGGTGGCTGTATAGATGTGCTAAAGGATATGATCGGTACTCCTTTTGACGCAACTAAGGACTTCCTTAGAAGATATAAGGATGATCATTTCATCTGGTACTTTGATAATTTCTCACTGGGCGCCGAGGCATTCTACAGAACACTTCTTCAGATGAGATATGCAGGATGGTTCGATGATACAGAGGCTGTGATAGTAGGCAGAACTCTTTTTGAATCATCAGATACAGGGCTTTCATATAGAGAGGCTGCCGAGATGGCATTAGGTGATATTCCGGTCATACAGAGGGCCGACATAGGGCACACTCTGCCACATTTTACTATGATAAACGGGGCCATGATGGAGCTTGTCTACAAGGACAGCCAGATGGATATTACCTTTTCACTGGTGTAGTATATGGATATTTTAAGAAGCATTGTGATAGCTTTTTCGACCTATTCGACTATACCTATGCCGGGATTTCAATGGGATAAGAGATGCTACGACAGATCACTTGACTTTTTTCCTCTGGTCGGGGCGGCTCTATCAGGCATTCTTTTCCTTATACACAGGGGATGCCAGCTTCTTGGTATAAGTCAGGTATCAGCTGCTGTGATACTAAGCGCTGCGGTAGTGGCCTTTACCGGAGGATTCCATATAGACGGATTCATGGATACGATCGATGCGCTTTGTTCACACAGGAGTCAGGGAGAAAAGATCGAGATAATGAAGGATTCTCATACCGGAGCCTTCGGAGTGATATGGCTTCTGGTCTTAGCCGGCCTTTTTACAGCCGGGATCTTTGAGGCAGCAGGGAAGGGAAGTCTTAATTCACTTCTTTATGCCTTTGTCATATCACGTTCTCTTTCCGGCATTTCTGTAGCCTCCTTTAAGAGAAGGGATGATAATAGCTCCCTTATTCATTTCGATTCGGCTGTTCAGAAGTTCTCGACAGTTTTTATAATGATCTCATATATTGCGATCGCAACGGTTTTGATGCTGCATTCTGCGGACATGGCAGCTCTTGCAGCAACGCTCTGCTGCGTGGTATGGCTGCTTATATCCAGGGTTTTATATGAAAAGGAATTCGGTGGTATAAGCGGTGATACCTGTGGACATTTTCTCTGCATATGCGAGCTGGTCTATTTTGCAGCATTTGTAGTGATATCCGGTATCAGATGGTGATCAGAGGATTTTACATGGATTTTACAATAGGGTACTTGCAGATTTTACAGTGGGTTTTTAGAATAGAGGCCGAAAGCTTCGAGATGAGAGCAAGCCAAAGGCGAAGCTCGAATCCGAAGCGAGGTCGTTCTCTAAGATTGGTGAGACCGAGCTGATAAGCGAAGGTCGAACCTAGCGAAGAGAACTTCCTTGTTAGCGAAGAGAACTTCCTTGTTAGCGAAGAGAACTTCCTTGTTAGCGAGCAGAACTTCCTTTTTTTTGTATATGACATAAAGGAGAACATGATATGATCTACTGTGTTGAGGATGATGACAATATCAGAGAGCTTGTGGTCTATACGCTCGATTCTACCGGCCTTCCGGCCAAGGGCTTTCCGGGAGGAGTAGAGTTTCATACTGCACTGAAGAATGAACTTCCTGAGCTGGTTCTTCTTGATATAATGCTTCCTGGTGAGGATGGAATGGAGCTTCTGTCTGATTTGAGGAAGGATCCGAGGACCAGATCGATCCCTGTTATCATGCTTACTGCAAAAGGTGCCGAATATGACAAGGTATCTGCGCTTGATATGGGAGCAGATGACTATGTGACAAAGCCATTTGGAATGATGGAGCTGGTATCTAGGATAAGGGCAGTACTGAGAAGAAGCGGCAAGGGAAAGAACAGCGATGAACCAGTGCTTAGCTCCGGCTCTATTAAGATAGATGTTCTGCGCCATAAGGTAACAGTGGGCGGCAAGGAGGTAGTCCTTACGTTAAAGGAATTCGAGCTGCTCAAGATGCTGATACTAAACAGCGGAGTGGTTCTTACAAGAGAGCAGCTGCTAGAGGATATATGGGGCTATAATTTCGATGGAGAGACAAGAACAGTCGATGTCCATGTCAGGTCCCTGCGACAGAAGCTTAAGAACGAGGGCGACCGGATAGAGACTGTAAGAGGCCTGGGATACAGGATAAGGGAGAAATAATATGCAGAAAAAGATACAGACAAGAATGATTCAGGTGATAGCACTGGCTCTAACAATAGCCTATGCTGTCACCATATTTTTTGTATACAGGACAATAGTAAGCATTTCCGAGAAGAATGTGATCTATGAATCGGAATATCTTTCAGAGGCAGTAAATTATAACGGCTCTGATTTCCTTAAGTCATTAAAGCATCTTCAGACCGGAACAAGGATCACTCTTATAGACAGGGACGGATCGGTACTTTATGATTCAAAGGAGGATTCCCATACACTAGAAAATCATAAGAACAGACCAGAGGTCGCTGCAGCCTTCAGGAAGGGCAGAGGAATGGACAAAAGAAAGTCCGATACTCTAAAGGAGGATATGTATTATTCTGCTATAAGGCTTGATGACGGAAGGGTACTTCGGATAGCAAAATCGGTAAAATCGATTCTTGCTACCGTACTTGAGCTTTTGCCGGCCATGATCATAACTGTAGTTCTGCTTTTGATAGCGGCCTTCTATTTTGCCCACAAAACAGCATCAGATCTGATAAGGCCAATAAACAGCCTGGATCTCGACAATCCTCTCGACAATGATGTCTACGAGGAGATAAAGCCGCTTCTTGTAAGAATAGATGAGCAGAATAAGCAGAAGGATGCCATGGTTGCAATGAGACAGGAATTCTCGGCAAATGTCTCCCATGAGCTTAAAACTCCTCTAACATCGATTTCCGGCTATGCCGAGATCATAAGGGACGGTCTTGTAAAGAAGAAGGATATTCCTGATTTCTCAGACAGGATCTATAGAGAAGCAAACCGAATGATAAATCTGGTCAACGATATAATAAAGATCTCCAAGCTTGATGAAGGAGAGATAGGTATCGACAGGGAACAGTGCGATCTCTATCAGATGTCCTCTGATATAATAACAAGGCTTGTGCCAAAGGCCCGAGAATACGGGGTACATGTCTCACTTATAGGAAATCACCTTCAGGTGAACGGATACAGACAGGTGCTTGATGAGATGATACAGAATATAGTGGAGAATGCTATCAAATACAACAAGCCTGACGGTAAGGTGACTGTGACAACTGAGATGGCAGAGGGGAAGCCGTGTATCACTGTTAAGGATACGGGAATAGGGATACCGAAGAAGGATCAGGAAAGGATTTTTGAGAGATTCTACAGGGTCGACAAGAGCCATTCAAGGGAGACAGGAGGAACAGGGCTTGGCCTTTCAATAGTAAAGCATGCGGCTGCAATCCATAATGCCAGGATAATCCTTTCTTCTGTCGAAGGAGAGGGCACCACTATCACGATAGTATTCTGAGACAACTTAACAGGCATTTTACAATCTTTAACGGAGGCTTAACCCCTCCGTTATTTTTTTGTTACTTTGAAAGTGTATCATTACAGCTGTAACAAGGGAAAGCCAGTAGTTTTGATATGAAAAGGAGTACACAATGAAGAAAAAACTTTTTTCCCTGCTGCTTTTATCAGCACTTACAGTTTCAACAGTCCTTACCGGATGCGGCCAGGGATCGACAAAGAAGGCTGATGCCTCATCTGATACCGGATCAAAGTCATCCTCAAACAAAGCAGGAGGAGACTTAAGCGGAACAGTAGCAACAGACGGATCCACTTCAATGGAGAAGGTAATAGGCTACCTGAGTGAGGCCTTTATGCAGGAGAATCCTAATGTAAAGGTTACCTATAATCCTACAGGATCAGGTTCAGGAATTGAGGCAGTAGGGAAGGGAAGCTGTGATATAGGTCTTGCCAGCCGTGATCTTACAGATGATGAGAAGAGCTCGGGACTGACCCAGACTACAATAGCTATCGATGGAATTGCTATGATAGTAAATCCTAACAATGGCGTTGAAAACTTAAGTATGGACCAGATAGCTCAGATCTATACAGGAAAGATCACCAACTGGAAGGATGTCGGCGGTTCAGATGGAAAGATCGTAGTGATCGGCCGTGAGGCAGCATCAGGAACACGTGATGGTTTCGAGACCATAACAGATACAAAGGAGAAGTGCAAGTACTCACAGGAGCTTACCTCTACAGGTGATGTTATCCAGACAGTAGCAGGAAATCCTAATGCAATCGGATATGCTTCTCTTGCAGATCTTAACGATACAGTAAAGTCTATAAAGGTTGATGATGTAGCACCTTCAGAGGATACAGTAAAGGATGGTTCCTACAAGATCCAGCGTAATTTCAACCTGATCACAAAGGACGGCAAGGAATTAAGCGCACCTGCAAAGGCATTCTTCAATTATTGCACAGGCTCTGATGCAGCAGCGTATGTTTCAAAGGCCGGCGCTGTTTCTAAGTAGGTTCCAGGGGCCAGGGAACAGGGTATAGTAAATACTATCAACAACCCCCTAAACCCTAACCCCTGACAAACAAAGGAGATAATAATGGACTCAGTAGTCAGATTACAGTCACGGCTTAAAAGGCAGAAGGGTATAGAGAGTATATTCCACACAATCTTCCTTATCTTTGGTCTCTTCTCGATAGCGTTTGTGCTATTTATCACAGTTTTCCTTGTGATATCAGGAGTTCCGGCTATAACAAAGATCGGTATCTTTAAGTTCCTGTTCGGAACAAAGTGGGCATCAACTGCAGCAGAACCGTCATTCGGTATCCTGCCATTCATACTTACATCAGTATATGGTACGCTTGGAGCACTTCTTATAAGTGTACCGGTTGGGATATTCGCTGCAGCCTTTCTGGCAAAAATGGCGCCGGGACCTGTAGCTGCTGTAGTCCGTGAGGCGGTAGATCTTCTTGCAGGAATACCTTCAGTAGTCTGTGGTCTCTTCGGTATGATAATAATAGTTCCAGGAGTGAGAAGGCTTTTTAATCTCCCGGACGGAGCCAATCTCTTTTCAGCGATTATAGTGCTCCAGATCATGGTGCTCCCTTCGATTATTTCTGAGTCTGAGACAGCACTCCGGGCAGTGCCAAAGGAATATGAGGAGGGCTCACTGGCTCTTGGAGCCACCTATACCGAGACTGTATTCAAGGTTACCCTGCCTGCCGCAAGAAGCGGAGTGCTTACCTCTGTAATCCTGGGCACCGGACGTGCGATAGGAGAGGCAATGGCAGTAATGATGGTTGCAGGTAATGTGGCAAATATGCCTGGGATTTTCAAGAGCGTCAGATTCCTTACCACAGCAGTGGCAAGTGAGATGTCATACTCTTCAGGACTCCAGAGGCAGGCTCTTTTCTCAATAGCACTAGTGCTTTTCTTCTTTATTATACTTATTAACCTCGTATTAAGGAAGCTAACTTCGAAAGGAGAGATAAAATAATGGATGCGACAGGTACGACTGATATGATCCTTCAGGCAAAGGAAAGGATCTCCACAAAAAGAAGAGTAAAGGGAGCCCTGTTAAGAGGACTTATGTATTTTGCTGCAGCACTTACGACAGCTCTTCTGGCTCTTATAATCGGATATATCTTTTACAGAGGCGTACCATATGTGACATGGAATTTCCTCTCCACAGTCCCGTCTCTTCTGGATGATAATATAGGAATCCTGCCAAATATCTTAAACACTCTCTATATCATATTGATAGCTCTTGTATTTGCTCTGCCTATTGGAGTCGGTACGGCAGTATATCAAAACGAGTATGCGACAAACAAAAAGCTGGTCCGGGTAATAGAGCTTGCGACAGAGACATTAAGCGGTATACCTTCTATCATCTACGGACTTGCCGGAATGCTGATATTTGTTCAGGCATTAAACTTCGGGACTTCGATCATTGCAGGTGCTCTTACTCTTGCAGTCATGACACTACCCATTATAATAAGGACTACTCAGGAGGCCTTGAAGACAGTCCCGGACAGCTACAGGGAGGGCTCTCTTGCATTAGGCGGCGGAAGATGGCATATGGTCCGCACAGTAGTGCTACCATGCGCTATGGACGGTATTGTAACAGGAATAATCCTTTCAGTCGGAAGGATAGTAGGTGAATCAGCTGCTCTACTCTATACAGCAGGAATGGCAAATCAGATACTTTCTCCGGCAAAGGCAGTTATGCCGGGTAACGCAGGAGCGACTCTTACGGTTTCACTCTATATGTATGCAAAGGAAAGAGGAGAATTCAATGTAGCTTTTGCTATAGCTGTTATCCTTCTTCTCATCACCTTTGCAATAAATATCAGTGCAAAGCTTTTAGCCAGGAAGCTCAAGAGATGAGAGAGTCGGAAAAGTAAGGAGACAACATGACAAGCGTAATCGAAACAAAGGAATTAAATCTCTGGTATGGAAAACACCATGCCCTTATGAATATCAATATAGATATTCCCGAGAAGCAGATCACAGCTCTTATCGGTCCGTCAGGATGCGGAAAGTCGACATTCCTGCGCACGTTAAACAGAATGAATGATCTGATCGAGGATGTAAAGATCGATGGTCAGGTACTGCTAAAGGGTGAAAGCATCAATGATATGGATGTCAATGTCCTAAGAAGCCGTGTAGGAATGGTCTTCCAGAAGGCAAATCCTTTTCCTATGAGCGTATATGATAATATAGCCTATGGTCCAAGGATACTTGGAGTCCATAAGAAAAAGGAGCTTGATCAGATAGTGGAGACATCACTTAAGCAGGCTGCTATCTGGGATGAGTGTAAGGGAAGACTTCGTACCTCAGCGCTTGGGATGAGCGGGGGACAGCAGCAGAGACTTTGTATCGCAAGAGCTCTGGCTGTAAAGCCTGAAGTGCTCTTACTTGATGAGTCGACTTCGGCTCTTGATCCTGTTTCCACTTCAAAGATCGAGGACCTTCTGCTTGAACTGAAGAAAAAGTACACTATTATAATGGTAACCCATAATATGCAGCAGGCTGCCAGAATAGCAGACAAGACAGCTTTCTTCTTATTAGGCGAGCTTATAGAGTACGATGATACTGAGACTATATTCTCGCATCCATCGGATAAGAGGACAGAGGATTATATCACAGGAAGGTTTGGCTGATATGAGAGACAGATATAATGAAGAACTTAAGGATCTCAATGCTTCTCTTGTCGAAATGGGCAAGCTCTGTAAGGAGGCTATCTTAAAGGATGTCGATGCTCTTGCAGATGCTAAGCCGGGTGACCTTGAGGAGATAAAGGAGGTCTCTGATGCTATAGTAAAAAAGCAGGAGTATATAGAGGGTCAGTGCTATCGACTGATCCTGATGGAGCAGCCTGTAGCTAGCGATCTTAGAAACATCTCTGCGGTCTCAAAGGTCATTGTGGATATGCAGCGGATCGGGATAAACGCACTCGATATAGCTGAGATCGTTCCCTATGTGGCAGATTCGCCTCTTAAGAATCAGGTGCCTATACTTATGATGGCTGACGCAGCATCATATATGGTTTCAAAAAGTGTGGAGGCCTTTGTCGAGAAAAGCACAGATATAGCAGAAAGTGTGATCAAGTACGACGATACAGTCGATGACCTTTTCAATGAGGTCAAGACATCAGTGATTGAGGCTATCAGGAACAACAAGAAAAAGGATGCAGCCTCAGGAGTCGATATAATGATGATCGCCAAGTATTTCGAGAGAATGGGCGATCATGCAGAGAATATTGCTCATATGGTAAAATACCTGTATGATAACAGATAAGCAGAATTAAGTTTTAATATATTGTACAGGGGCAGTACTTTTGTTATAATTGGCTTATGCTTAAAGTAGAACATATAACAAAAAAATACAGAAAAACCACCGCAGTTAACGATGTCAGCTTCACTCTTGAGGATGGCACCGTTAATGTGCTTTTAGGGCCAAATGGTGCCGGAAAGAGCACTCTTTTCAAGTCTATAACAGGCTTCCTCAGATACAGCGGACAGATAACGGTAGACGGTATCCTTAACAAGACACCTGAGGCAAGACGCCTTATGGGATATATACCTGAGCTTCCGGCTCTTTATCCGAATCTGTCTATAATAGAACATATGGAGTTCCTTGCCAGAGCTTACAGATTAAGCGATTATAAGGACAGGGCAAATGCCCTCCTTGATGCCTTCGAGCTTAGGGACAAGGAAAAGAAGTTCGGGGACGAGCTGTCAAAGGGTATGCAGCAGAAGGTAAATCTATGTCTTGGCCTTTTAAGTGACCCGAAGCTTATTATCATGGATGAGCCTATGATAGGCCTTGATCCTCATGCCATAAAAAAGCTGAAGGAGATAATAGAGGAGGAGAGGCAGAAAGGGAAGACTGTCATTGTAAGCACCCATATAATCGATTCCATCGATATGATCTGGGACAGGGTCCTTATAATGAAGGATGGAAGCCTGTACGGTGATATGACCAGGGAGCAGGTTGAGGATACAGGAAGAAGCCTGGAGGATATCTTTTTTGATATCACAGAGGGAGGAGAAAGGTGAGACTGTTCGGTTATTATGTCTGGCATTCCTTTGTGAATCAGGTCAGGAAGATCTTTCGTACAAAGATAATCATATTTATCATAGCCTGTGCTCTGCTTGGGGGATTAGCCGGCGCTATAGGAGGCTCTATGGCGGCCCAAAGGACCCGGCAGACCGAAATGTCGGCTGAGAAAGAGAAGACCAAGGCAGCAGATCGGTCAGATAAGGGCCGTTCCGCTGTGAAGGCTCTTATCAGGTCGTCCGGCCTGACGGGGCAGAGGGCTGTTTTTGTATTTATATCAGCAGGAATAATAATCCTTTTTCTTTTTTTTATAGGCTCATCAGATGCAGGAGGAAGCATATTTCTGCCTGCCGATGCCGGAATACTTTTTCCGTCTCCTTTGGAGCCCCAGTCTGTTCTTATGTTCAGGCTTTTTGTCAGGATGGGAAGCTTTGTCTTTCTGACTGTTTATCTGGTGATCTGCAGCTTCGCATTTGCTGATATGATAAAGATAAGTCTCTTCTCCAAGCTTATGTTGATACTGGCCTGGATCCTTGCCTTCATCACAGCAAAGCTGTCCCAGATCTTATTCTACCTGCTCTGTGACAGATATGAATTTCTCAAGAAGAATATTAAGTATGCGGTTACAGCAGCTTTAGTCCTTATTATTTGCCTTATACTTTCCTATCAGAAGATAAGAGGTATAGCCATAGGGACAGCAGCGGATCATGTCCTTAATTTCAGAGGATCCACCTTTATTCCCTGTTATGGATGGCTGAAGGGAATGGCCTATTATGGCCTTAAGGGAAATGTCATAATGGCAGTGACAGATGCCATATTATCGGCTTTTTTTGCGGCTTTTCTTGTAATCCTGATATACAGACAGAAGGCTTGTTACTACGAATCGGCTCTTGAAAAGACCGACCAGATCGAAAAACAGATGGAAAAGGTCCAGAAGATGGGCCTTGCTATCCCGTCAGGAAAAGCTAAGCATAAAAGCCTTTCCGCAGAGGAAGAGGGTATAGGACACGGAAGAGGAGCCTCGGTCTTTTTCTTCAAGGATATGAAGCTTAGATTCAGGAAAAAGGGAAAGGGTCTGGTTACAAGGACCTCAGTCATATATCTTGCCATCTCCTTTATGGCAGGAGTGATAGCAAGGGATCAGTGGGGGATAAAGCCTGCCCTGGCTGCATTTACGGCTCTTAGCCTACTGGTCTTTTACAGATCCTTCCAGAATGAAAGCTCAGAGGACTTAAAGACCGGATTCTACAGAATGATACCCGAAAGTCCATGGAAGAAGCTCTTCTTCTCACTTGCCGGAGGAAGCACAGTATGCTGCCTGGACTTACTGCCATCTGTAGTACTCGTAGCTCTGGCCTTCAGACCGGCGCCGGCTGTACTATTGATCGGCTTTATCATAGTGATCACGACAAATATCTATTCATCGATTGTAAGAGCTTTTATTGATTCGGTCATATCTGATTCGATCGATCAGAGTGTCCATCAGGTCGTATTCATGACATTTCTTATGTTCGGCCTGCTTCCGGATTTCATAATCCTTTACATTGGATATATGAAAGGAGACATGAGTGCATATATACCATATATAGCTCTGGTAAATGTCCTTGTAGCTTGCTTATTCTTCTCTGTTACTCCTGTAAACCTTGAGGATATGAGAGTAAGGGCAGATAAGCCCTCGATTTCAGATTACAAGGGTGATCTGAAATCGGCAGCACATGATTTTTCTACGATAGGACTTGGACTTGCGCTTATAATAATATTATCTATTGCATCCCAGTTTCTTATATCGAAGCTAATCATGCACTATTTTCCGGGAGTAATGGATACTTCATGGGGAAGCTGGGCTGTCGTGATGCTTCCCGAGTATCTGATCGGTTTTCCGGCTGGACTTGCAGTGATAAAAAGAGTAAAGGCAGCTTACTATAAAGACCGGCCGCTTGGAGGCAGAGAATATCTGTTAGCAATACCATCATCCTTTTTCGTAATGGTAGCAGGAGCCCTTGCAGGATTTCTTGTCCTTTTTCTACTGGGACTTATCCTTCCTGTAAATAAGGTCTCAGGTATTTCTGTAATGTCAGACCAGGGACCTGTCTATGTACGGATACTCTTTATGGTGATACTTGCTCCTCTTATCGAGGAGTATACATTCAGGCGTACTCTTATAGACAGGCTGCGGCCGTATGGGGAAAGGACAGCAATAGTATTTCAAGCGGCAGCCTTCGGTCTCTTTCACGGGAATTTTTCCCAGATCTTTTATGCGATGGGACTGGGACTTATCCTTGGTGCCATATATGAAAAGACAGGAAGACTCCGTTACAGTATCTCACTCCATATGCTTATAAACTTCCTTGGCGGAATAGTATCTCCTCTTATCCTTTCGGCCATGCAGGGGAAGTTGTCAGGCTTTTATCATACTATGGCTATAGTCTATCTTGCTATTTACTATGGACTTGCCATAGCCGGTATTGCAGTATTTTTCATCTCCATGTCGAGACTTCGCTTATACCGTATGGAAAAAGAGCTTCCATCCGGCGCGACTGTCTCTACGGTATGCTGGAATCCGGGAGTCATGGCCTTTGCACTCTCCTGTGCAGCTCTTATATTTTTGCAGACAGCAGCCTAGGCTGTCCGCAAAAATATACAAAAATATAGTGAATGTCTTTTCTCTTTATGTGCAAAAGTGATATAATGTTCTAGTGAAGTTAAGCGAATAGCTTATTGAAAATGATTTCACTGTTGGAAAAGTAACTAGAAAGTGGGGTAACTGAATGAGCCTTAAAACATTTAAAGGCGGTGTCCATCCCTTCGAAGGCAAGGAGCTTTCAAAGTCCAAGCCTATCAAGGAGCTTCTCCCAAAGGGCGAGCTGGTATTTCCGGTATCTCAGCATATCGGAGCTCCGGCAAAGCCTGTTGTAGCAGGAGGAGATACGGTTCTTCGCGGTCAGAAGATTGCTGAGGCCGGCGGCTTTGTTTCATCGCCGATTTACTCATCGGTTTCCGGTACTGTAAAGGGCATAGAAAAGCGCCGTACAGCTACAGGAGATATGGTGGATTCGATCATCATTGAAAGTGACGGGAACTTCATGGAGGTTGGCTTCGAGGGGACCGATGATGTGACAAAGCTTTCAAACGAACAGATCATTGGAAAGATCCGTGAAGCAGGAGTAGTCGGTATGGGAGGAGCAGGCTTTCCTACACATGTCAAGCTTTCTCCAAAGGAGCCTGAAAAGATTGATCACATAATAGCCAACTGTGCTGAATGTGAGCCATACCTTACAAGTGATTACCGGGAAATGATGGAGGAGCCGGACAAGCTCATAGGAGGGATGAAGATCGTCCTGCAGCTTTTCCCGAAGGCTAAGGGAGTATTCGCAATCGAAAACAACAAGTCTGACTGCATTGAAAAGCTGACAGAGCTGACAAAGGATGATGACCGTCTTAGTGTTGTGCCTCTCCTTACCAAGTATCCTCAGGGCGGCGAGAGAACGATCATACATGCTGTTACAGGAAGAGATATCAATTCAAAGATGCTTCCTGCTGATGCTGGCTGCATAGTTGACAATGTGGCTACCCTTATCGCTATCTATGATGCGGTAAAGCTTGGGATTCCTGTAATGAACAGGGTATTTACTGTTACAGGAGAGGCAGTGTGCGAGCCACGCAACTACCGTATCTGTATAGGAACAAGCTATGAGGAGCTTCTCGAGGCATCAGGCGGACTGATACATGAGGCAAAGAAGGAGATAAGCGGCGGCCCTATGATGGGATTTGCGCTTTATGGACTTGATGTTCCGACCACCAAGACTACATCGGCCCTCCTGTGTCTTACAGAGGACGAGGCAAGCGAATATCAGGAAAGCGCCTGCATCAACTGTGGCCGATGTGTTGAGGCCTGTCCTGAGAGGCTCGTTCCTTCAAGGCTTGCGGATTTCGCTACGCATGGACAGAAGGAAGAATTTGAAAAGTGGTACGGGCTCGAGTGCGTTGAATGCGGCAGCTGCAGCTACGGCTGTCCGGCAAGACGTCCTCTTGCCCAGCATATAAAGACCCTGAAGAAGCTCCTGCTTGCTGAAAAGAAAAAGGCAGCAGCAAAGGATAAGAAATGAGGTGAGTGAATTGGAAGAGAAGAAAATGCTTAATGTAACCTCCTCGCCTCATGTAAGGGCAAAGGATGATACACAGCGGATCATGGCTTATGTGATCATAGCCCTGCTTCCGGCAACTATTTTTGGAATCTTTAATTTCGGAATAAGGGCCCTTTTAGTCATTGTTTCTACAGTGGCAGCAAGTGTACTTTCCGAGTATATCTACTGCAGGATAGTCCATAGAAAGAATACGACAAGGGATCTGTCAGCGGTAGTTACGGGCCTTCTTCTGGCCTTAAACCTTCCAAGTTCAGTTCCGATCTGGCTTGGTATAGTAGGCGGAGCCTTCGCTATAATCGTGGTAAAGGAGCTGTTCGGGGGACTCGGACAGAATTTCATGAACCCGGCTCTTGGTGCCAGATGCTTCCTGCTTATCTCATTTGCAGGACTGATGACAGATTTCTCTGATTACAGGGGATTTACTGATACCTTCGGAGGAGCAACACCACTTGCTACATTAAAGGCAGGAAAGAGTGTTGACACACTAAGGCTTATACTTGGAAACGTACCGGGGACAATAGGTGAGACATCTATGATAGCAATCGTTATAGGAGCTGTCTTCCTTATACTTATGGGAGTCATCACCTTACGCATACCTGGTACCTATATCCTTACCTTCGCTGTCTTTACTATCATCTTTGGCGGACATGGTTTTGACATGAACTTCCTTGTAGCAGAGCTTGCAGGAGGCGGACTTATGCTTGGAGCCTTCTTTATGGCAACAGACTATGTGACAAGTCCTATAACCCCGTCAGGTCAGATAATCTATGGAATACTCCTGGGAGTAATGACAGGCATATTCAGATTCTTCGGCTCCTCAGCGGAGGGAGTTTCGTATGCGATCATCTTCTCGAACCTTTTCGTACCTCTGATTGAGAAGGCTACAATACCTAGAGCCTTTGGTATCAGAAAGGAAAAGAAGGCTAAGAAAGCAAAGGAGGGTGTAGCATGAGTGACAAGAAATCGATTCTTAGGGATGCTATGAGACTGACCGTGATCACACTTGTATCAGGACTGCTTCTGGGACTGGTCTATCAGATCACTCTTTCTCCTCGTAATGCTGCTGCCGAGAAGGCGACGAATGACGCCTATAAGGCTGTATTTACAAAGGCAGCAAGCTTTAAAGACTATTCTGATTTCGATCCAGACAAGGCCGATGCGCTGATAAAGAAGGCCGGATATAACAATATATCTATCACTGCCTGTGTAGAGGCCTGTGACAATAGCGGAAAAACACTAGGATACGTGATCACAGTTGTGACAAAGAGCTACGGCGGCAACGCAACATTCTCTATGGGCGTGACTAACGAGGGAGTGATGAACGGTTATCAGATTACCTCGATCTCTGATACACCGGGACTTGGCATGAAGTCAACAGAGCCTAAGTTCAAGGATCAGTTCAAGGGTATCTCTGCCGGCAGGTATACTGTGACAAAAGATACGCCTAAAGATAATGAGATCCAGGCGATAAGCGGAGCTACAATTACCTCCCGCGCTATTACCAACGGAGTTGACGCCGGATTTGAGTATTACAAGAGTATAGCAGGAGGTGAAGAGTAATGGATAGCCCTAAGGAAAGACTATATAACGGAATAGTAAAGGAAAATCCTATCTTTGTCCTTGTACTTGGAATATGTCCTACACTTGCAGTTACAACATCTGCAATGAATGGACTTGGTATGGGACTTTCGACTACGCTGGTGCTTGCATTATCCAATGCCCTGATATCGGCTCTAAGGAAGATGATACCGGACAGAGTGCGTATGCCGGCCTTTATAGTTGTGGTTGCTTCATTTGTGACTATAGTGCAGTTTTTGATTCAGGGATACCTGCCTACACTCTATGATGCACTTGGTATCTATATACCTCTGATCGTAGTAAACTGTATCATACTAGGACGTGCCGAAAGCTACGCTTCAAAGAATCCTGTCATTCCTTCCCTGTTTGATGGTCTTGGTATGGGACTTGGATTTACTGCCTCCCTTATCTTTATCGGAGCAGTAAGAGAGCTTCTTGGAGCAGGAACGATATTTGGCTTCCAGCTTCTTCCACTGGCTGACAAGGCTAGTGGAAAGGCAGGCTATACTCCTGTTTCGATCTTTATCCTGGCTCCGGGCGCCTTCTTCATACTTGCTCTTCTCGTGGTGATCATGAATATAGTAAGAGAAAAGCAGGCCGCCAAGGGAAAGCCGCTTGCACCTGTTGCGAATTCATGCCTTTGCAATGACGAGGATGCTCTTGAGAAGGCAATGACAAGTGACGACCCTAACGTTAAGGAAGCCATCGACAATCTGAAGTCAAAGCAGAAGGAGGCGAAGTAAATGAGTAATCTAGCCCTTATTTTCATCGGAGCCTTTATAGTAAATAATGTGCTCCTAAGCCAGTTCCTTGGCCTGTGCTCATTCCTTGGAGTATCAAAAAAGACTTCAACAGCAGTTGGAATGGGAGGAGCAGTAACCTTTGTCATTACGATCGCTTCTGTCGTCGCAGGACTTCTTTATAAGTATATTCTGGTACCAACAGGATTTGAGTACCTTGATACTATCGTTTTCATACTTGTAATAGCAGCTCTGGTCCAGGTCGTTGAGATGTTCCTCAAGAAAAACGTACCTTCCCTTTACCGGGCCTTAGGTGTCTATCTTCCTCTTATCACGACAAACTGCGCGGTCCTTGGTGTAGCTCTAAAGAACGTGACCAACAACTACAGCATTCTTCAGGGTGTCGTATATGGTATAGGTACCGGACTTGGATATTTCCTGGCTATCGTCATTCTTGCCGGGATCCGCGAGAAGTATCACTATAATGATTATCCGAAGTATTTCAAGGGTACTGCAATGACCCTTATCACAGCAGGACTTATGTCTATGGCCTTCTTCGGATTCTCAGGAATGATCTAAGGAGGAAAGGTATGTTTAGTGGAATCATAATTGCTACAATAATCGTAGGTGCGGTAGGCTGCGCTATCGGTTTTCTCCTCTGTCTCGCATCAGAAAAGTTCAAGGTCCAGGTGGATCCGAGAGAGGAAGAGATACTTTCGGTCCTTCCCGGCAATAACTGCGGAGGCTGCGGATATCCTGGATGCCCCGGCTGCGCCCATGCCATAGCTGCAGGAGAGGCTGGTGTAGGTCAGTGTCCAGTAGGAGGAGCTCCTGTTGCAGCAAAGATAGGTGCAATAATGGGTGTCGATGCCTCTGAGCAGAAGCGGATGGTAGCCCATGTCAGATGTATAGGAGACTGTGACATGACTACTCCAAAGTACAATTATAGCGGAGTAGAGAGCTGTTCTGCCATGGCATTTGTGCCGGGCGGCGGTCCTAAGGAATGTAAGTACGGCTGCATGGGATTTGGTGACTGTGTGGATTCCTGTCAGTTTGATGCCATACATATAGTAAATGGTATAGCCTTAGTGGATAAGGAGGCCTGCAAGGCCTGTGGCAAATGCGTAGAGGCCTGTCCGCGTGATATAATCGAGCTTATTCCTTATGATGCCTCTGAGGTGGTTGACTGCAGGAACAAGGACAAGGGCAAGGATGTAATGGCCGTATGTAAGACCGGCTGCATCGCCTGCCATATCTGCGAGAAGACCTGCCAGCATGATGCGGTTCATGTAGTAGACAATGTAGCTTATATAGATCAGGATAAGTGCATTGGCTGCGGAGATTGTGCCGCCAAGTGTCCTAAGAAGGTTATAACAGTCCTTAATGCAAAGTCCTGTGAAAAGACTGCTTAGGTCTTTGGAACAAGCTTATTTAAGCGTCGTCTGTTTGTCTCAGACGACGTTTTTTTATTTTTCTGAAACTTTTTTACAGCTAATGGGGTCTAATAGATGTAAGCAAACGAAAGGAAGTGATGAATCAAGTGTTTTCCCGGGAAAGAAAGACTACTAACGAAAAGCTTATAGAAGGAATCCTTCTTGAAAAATATAACAGCTACTATCGGATGGCTCTAAGCTATACAAAAAATGAGGCAGATGCAGCTGATATAGTTCAGGAGGGAGCATACAGAGCAATAAGGATGGCCGGGTCCTTAAAGGATCCAAAGTTCGCTTCGACCTGGATCTACCGGATCATGATGAATGAGATCTACCGTAGCATGAGCAGGGCTGGGGCGACATCGCTTGATGCTATAGAATACGAAGGCGAAGGTCATGAGGATAAGTACAGGGATACAGATCTTGAAAGGGCTCTCGATTCCCTTGATAAAAAGGATCAGGCGGTTATCAAGCTAAGATATTTCGAGGAAATGACGCTTCAGGAAATAGCCCGGATCCTTGATGAAAATGAGAACACGGTTAAAAGCCGGCTGTACAGGAGTCTTAAAAAGCTAAGAGCAAAGATGGAGGAAAGCGGTTATGACAGATGAGTTTAATGGACTTAAGGAAAGATATGCCGGTTGTTCAATGGATGAAAAGGCGGTAAGTGCAATGAAAAAAAGGATAGAAGAAGCAGAAAACTTAAACAGGGCAGACAGGGCAAAAAAGAGAATAAGAGGCTTTGCTATAGCAGCAGCTGCAGCCTTTACGGTTGTAGTCCTCCCTAATACGAATCAGGGGATTGCAAATGCGATGGCAGGCATTCCGGGAATCGGTGGACTGTTTCGATTCGTTACTATAAGAGACTATCATGATAATACAGGAAGCAGTCAGGCAGACATATCTGTTTCCGGAATCAGAGCAAGTGGCAAAAAGGGTAAGAAGACAGCAGGAGAGATAAACAAGGAGATAAAGGAGCTGGCTGATAAGTATCTGGCCTCCTATAAGGAAACGGTAAGGAAGGGCGGACACGAGGCAGTAGATGTGGATACAGAGATAATAGATAAGACAGATGATTACTTTACTCTCAAGCTATCATCTACTGAGTCAGCAGCAGACAGCTATACAGAAAATCACTATTATACGATTTCTCTTAGGACAGGAAAGCAGATAAGGCTTATAGATCTGTTCAAAAAGGGAAGCGATTATAAGAGCGTGCTGATAAAGAGTGTAGAGGATCAGATGAAGGATCAGGTAAAGGATACGCCTGATGTTTCATATTTCTATACAGACAGCAGGGAGGATCAGGAGCTTACTGGATTTAAGGAAAGTGACCTGTTTGATAAGGCCTCATTCTATCTGAACAAGGATGGAAATATAGTCCTCTGCTATAACCAGGGTCAGGTAGCAGCCATGTATATGGGTGATCTGGAATTTGTTATCCCAAACGATAATGTAAAGGACATCCTTAAGTAATAATTGCGGCAGTGATCAAAATATTGTATAATCAGTCATTATGAAAAAGATACGTGAGATTCTTTCAACGATACTGATAATTACAATGATCCTGCCGCTTTTTTCATGTTCTAATGCTTCTGTGGAGGCGGATACGCCTCACAGCAGGACCGGGCTTTTTTTTGATACGGTAATAACGATTACATTATACGGTGATAGCGCAAAGGCATCAAAAAGACTTGACGCTGTTTTTAAAATGGCAGAGAAATATGACAATATGTTTTCGGCAACAAAAGGAAAGTCAGATATTTCAAGAATCAATAATGCCGCAGGGCAGCCGGTAAGGGTC
Organism: Candidatus Weimeria sp. HCP3S3_B5; assembly: GCF_052064335.1. NCBI lineage: Bacteria > Bacillati > Bacillota > Clostridia > Lachnospirales > Lachnospiraceae > Candidatus Weimeria > Candidatus Weimeria sp. HCP3S3_B5. The sequence goes on from NZ_JBQHVU010000001.1 coordinate 57,398, forward strand.
CACAGGGAAACAATCCAGATAATAAGGGATGCAGTGGAATACTCAAAGAAGTCAGATGGCATCTTTGACCTCACGGTCGGAGACTTAAGCGATCTCTGGGACTTTAAGAACAATACAGGTACTGTGCCGGACAGACAGGCCTTAAATCAGGCACTAAAGCATGTAGATTACAGGAATGTGGAGATAGACGGTAACTACGTATGCCTTAAGGATCCGGACTCAATGATAGATCTCGGCGGTATAGCAAAGGGCTTTATAGCTGACAAGATTAAAAAGAAGCTTGAGAAGATGGGGGCGAAAAGCGGGATAATAAATCTCGGAGGCAATGTCCTGCTGATAGGAAACAGACCCGATGGCAAGCCATATACAGTAGGAATACAGCGACCTTTTTCCGATGATGGTACAGCTCTTTTCACACTTCAGGCCAGGGATATGTCAATTGTTACCAGCGGGACCTATCAGAGATATTTTGAAAAAAACGGCAGGATCTATCATCATATCCTGAACCTGTCCACAGGCTATCCGTATAATAACGGTCTTGATTCGGTGACTATTATAACAAAGAAATCCACAAAAGCAGATGCTCTGTCGACAACGGTTTTTGCAATGGGACTTAAAAAGGGCCTTGAATATGTCAACTCACTAAAGGGAGTTGAGGCAGTATTTGTAAAGACAAACGGAGAAATAATAAAGTCTTACAATGTAGACAGGCTATATAAATACACTAAGCTCAAAAAAAACTATTGAAAAAGCGACCGGATTAGGTTATTCTAGTCTTGTTCACAAAAAATTCACAAAGAAAGGCACTGATATGTTTGTTGGAACCTTCTGGTCACTTTTGCCACCTATAGTTGCTATCGCTCTGGCTCTGATCACAAAAGAGGTATATATATCTCTATTTGCCGGATGCGCTCTTGGAGCCCTGCTTTCAGCAGAATTCCATCCCTGGAGGGCCTTCGACACCTTCTTTAATACAATGATCAAAAGTGTGGATTTCTCCATACTTATGTTTATGATCCTGCTTGGAATGATAGTGATCCTGATGCAGGAATCCGGAGGTACAAGGGCATACGGAGAGTGGGCAATAAAGCACCTTAAGTCAAAGAGAGCGACTCTTGTCGCAACCTCTCTTCTCGGTGTGCTTATTTTCGTGGATGATTATTTCAACTGCCTTACTGTAGGGTCTGTTATGAGGCCGGTTACAGACAAGTATAAGATTTCAAGAGCAAAGCTTGCATATATAATCGATGCAACGGCCGCTCCCGTCTGCATAATAGCACCGGTTTCCTCCTGGGCCGCTGCTGTCAATTCCTATGTACCTAAGGGAAGTTCCATGTCGGGCTTTCAGATGTTTCTTTCTACGATACCATTTAATTTATATGCCATCCTGACTCTCTTTATGGTCTTCTTTACCTCGATCAGGGGAATTGATTTCGGACTTATGAAGGTCCATGAGGAAAATGCCGCCAAAGGGGATCTATTTACATCCGGCGGAGAGGCATTTAAGGATATGCCAGGCGAGGGCGATGTGACAGAGGGCGGAAAATACACTAAAGGAAAGGTCTCGGATCTTGTCGCTCCTATGCTGTTGATGATCGCCTCGGCAATCCTGTGCATGATATGGACCGGTCATCTGAATGGCGGAAAGAATATTGTTTCTGATTTTGCCAACTGCTCGTCATCTGAGTCCCTGGTCTTTGCCGGACTGGTGACCATAGCCTTTCTTCTGATCTATTATCTGCCTAGAAGGGTAATAGGCTTCAAGGACTTCATGAATTCAGTTCCTGAGGGTGGAAAGCTGATGATGCCTGCAATCCTGATCTTAGTCCTTGCCTGGACCCTTAAGGGGACGACAGATGGTCTTGGACTTGGGAGCTTTGTGAGGAGTTCTCTTGATCTGAATTCATCCCTTGTCAGATTTGTCCCTGTGATAATCTTTATGGTAGCGGTTTTTATCGGCTTTTCATCAGGAACAAGCTGGGGAACCTTTGCTATCCTGGTCCCTATAGTCGTCGATATGTTCTCAAGGTCTGACCAGACAATGATGATAATATCCGTTTCTGCGGTTCTTGCCGGAGCAGTCTGCGGCGACCATGTCTCACCGATCTCGGATACTACGATTATGTCATCGTCCGGGGCCCAGTGTAACCATGTAAATCATGTCCAGACTCAGATGCAGTATGCAGGCCTGGTGGTCCTTGTATGTATAGCAGGATATATAATTGCAGGCTTCACAAAGAACTGGTGGCTTACACTGGCCATCTGCATTGCTGCTCTTGCCGGGATCCTTACGGCTATAGGAAAGAAAAATCCTGTACAGACCTATTGACAAATACCCCATAGGGGTATATACTCCCTTTTAAGAGATACCCGATGGGGGTATCCCGTAGAAAGGAAGGTCAGGATGACAAAATATTCTGTATCCGGAATGAGCTGCGCGGCCTGTCAGGCCCATGTGGAAAAGGCCGTAAGCAGCGTTGATGGAGTAAGTCAGGTAAATGTAAGTCTTCTTACTAACTCTATGCAGGTAGAGGGAGATGCTTCCCCAGCTTCTGTTATGAAGGCTGTAGCAGATGCCGGATACAAGGCAAGTCCTCTGGGCCAGGGAGCAGCTGAGTCAGACAAGAGCCTTAAGGCAGGAGATATTGTCAGGGAGGAGGAAGAACTTCTTCGGGATCGGACTACTGATCGGATGGTAAAGAGACTTATAGCCTCTGTCATTTTCCTTGCAGCCCTTATGTATCTTTCTATGGGAGTCAGCATGTGGGGCTTTCCTTTCCCTGATCCACTTGATAATCCGATATCCCTTGCTACGATGGAGATGCTCCTTTCTGCCGCTGTAATGTATATCAACAGGGATTTCTTCATTAACGGCTTTAAGGGACTTGCCCATTTTTCTGCAAATATGGATACACTTGTAGCCATAGGCTCTGCTGTATCTTTCTGCTACAGTCTTGCCGGACTTTTTGCAGAGATAGATGCAGCCTGGAAAATGGATATGAGCAAAGCCATGGCCATTTCGATGAGGTATATTTACTTCGAAACGGCGGCCATGATCCCGACATTTATCACTATAGGCAAGACTCTTGAATCATATTCCAAGGGACGGACGACCGATGCACTAAAGGACCTCATAAAGCTGTCACCAAAGACTGCGACCGTAGAGCGTAATGGTAAGGAAGAGCAGATAAGCATTGATCGGGTCCATTCAGGCGATATAGTGGTCGTTCGTCCGGGAGAGAGCATACCGGTAGACGGTATTATCACAGAGGGGACAACAGCAGTGGATGAGTCGGCACTTACAGGAGAAAGCGTCCCTGTTGACAGATTTCCGGATGATACAGTAAAGGCTGCAACGATCTCCACCTCAGGATATATAAAGGTAAGGGCTACAAGGGTAGGAGCAGATACCACCTTAAGTCAGATCATAAAAATGGTTTCGGATGCATCGGCCACAAAGGCTCCTATAGCAAGGATAGCAGACCAGATAGCCGGAGTATTCGTTCCAGGGGTAATGATTATTGCCCTTCTTACCTTTATAGGATGGCTTGTGGTCGGAGGCGGATTTTCTGCCGCACTTACAAGAGCTGTATCTGTTCTTGTGATATCATGTCCATGCGCATTAGGTCTTGCTACTCCGGTTGCCATAATGGTAGGGAGCGGTAAGGGGGCAAGAGCCGGGATCCTTTTCAAGACCGCAGCCTCATTAGAGCAGGTCGGTCATACGGATATAGTTGCTCTTGACAAGACGGGAACCATAACCAATGGTAGGCCTCTTGTTACAGATCTGCTTCCTGTATCGGTTGACGAGGAAGTTCTTCTTGCTTATGCTGCTTCACTTGAGAAAATGAGCAGTCATCCGCTGGCAGGGGCAGTAAGCGAGTATGCTGCTGATAAGGAGATAAGCCTCTATCAGGCATCGGATTTTGTTAACATCCCTGGCAAGGGACTTAGTGCAGTGATAAATGGCAGGAGGGTAGCAGGAGGAAACAGGGACTATATCAGGACGATAATAAAGGCTTATATGTCTGATATAGACAATAAGGCGGATCAGCTTGCTGACCAGGGAAAAACACCGCTTTATTTTGCTGCAGATGAAGAGCTCTTAGGAGTGATCGCAGTTTCAGATACCATAAAGGCTGAAAGCGCAGAGGCCATAAGTCAGCTCCACAGGCAGGGAATAAAGGTAGTAATGCTTACAGGAGACAATGAAAGGAGCGCCCGTTCGATAGGAAGCGCAGCCGGAGTCGACGAGATTTACTCGGATGTGATGCCGGATGGCAAAGCCTCAATTATTAACAAGCTCAAGAGATCAGGCAGAGTCGCAATGGTAGGAGACGGTATTAACGATGCTCCTGCACTTACGATAGCAGACAGTGGTATTGCTATCGGGGCTGGGACCGATGTGGCTATAGATGCAGCTGATATTGTACTTGAAAAGAGTCTGCTTACAGATGTGCCTGCTGCAATAAGACTATCAAGGCAGACTGTAAGGAACATACATGAGAATCTCTTCTGGGCATTCTTTTATAATCTTATCTGTATTCCTCTGGCCATAGGGCTCTATCAGGCTCTTTTCGGATGGAGCTTCGAGATGAGGCCTGAGATTGGGGCACTTGCAATGGCCTTTTCGTCAGTAACAGTATGTCTTAATGCATTAAGGCTCAATCTGTTTTCTGTATACAATACAAGGGTTGACAGGGCTTTAGGCAGGAGAAGGAATCTTTCTGTGACAGAGTCTTCTGATAACAATGATAATGAAAGTGAGGCAAATGAAATGACAAGGACCATGACGATTGAAGGAATGATGTGCGGACACTGCGAGATGACAGTAAAAAATGCTCTTCTTGCAGTAGACGGAGTAAGTGAAGCAGAGGTAAGCCATGAGAAGGGAGAAGCAGTAGTAAGGCTTGATCCTTCGGTTTCTCCTGATGCCTTAAAGAAGGCCGTCGAGGATCATGATTATAAGGTTGTAAAGATTTCGTAAATAAAAGGTATTAAAGATTTATACAACTTATGGTAAAATAATCTTCAGTGAATATAGCTGGAGGTTATTTTTTTATGGGAAAGGACCTGGCAGAAAGCCTGCTTTTATATGCGGTAACAGACAGAAGGTGGCTTGGTGAAAACGAGACTCTTTCTGATGCGGTCAGAGCGGCCATATCCGGCGGAGCGACAATGATACAGCTTCGGGAAAAGGATATGACAGAGGATGAATTCATAGAGGAAGCAAGAGCTGTTCGCAGAGTATGTACTGTTCCTCTGCTTATAAATGATAATATAAGGGTCTGTAAGGAAAGCGGTGCAGACGGAGTCCATCTTGGCAGAGAAGATATGCCAGTAGAGAAGGCAAGAGAGATACTTGGGAGCGGATATATAATAGGCGCTACTGCCCATAACCTTTCTGAGGCCATCTGCTCAGAGGAGGCAGGTGCAGACTACCTGGGAGTTGGGGCGGCCTTCGGCTCATCGACTAAGATGGATGCCAGGAGGATTATATCGCTTTCTGAATATAAAAGGATCACAGAGGAGGTCAATATACCTGTTGTAGCGATTGGAGGCATTACGTCAGCTAATGTAGAAGGGCTTAGTGGACTCGGGCTGGCAGGAGTCGCCTCAGTATCAGCCGTTTTTGCAAATAAGGATATTGCTCTTTCTACAAGGAAGTTTAGGAAAAGGGTAGAGGATGCGATTACAGGATCAGAAAGGAAGCAGACGGGAGAAATATAATGATACTTCTTCTTTCAGGAAAATACCAGCTGGAAAGTGAGTTCGGAAGAAGACATTTCCCAGGTCTTAGTCTGTCTGAGAGGAATGCAGATCAGTATGACTTTGACGAGGAGGCAGATATTGATAAGGAGGCCGGACGGATAGCAGAGGAGATGCTTACATCCGGCTATGACATATTATTCTGTCATATAAGCGGCTGCGGGGTTGTGCCGGTAGACAGAAGAGAGAGATACCACTCTGAGCTTACGGGACGCATTTCATGCATTCTGGCAAAGAAAGCAGACGAGGTCTGGCTTGTCAGAGCCGGTATCGGAGAGAGGATAAAATGACGCAGGGGAAAAGCAAAAAAAGGATCAGCAAAATATGTATATGGGCAATATTGTTTGCTATTGCTTTTTTTACTGTATTTACAGTGATGAGGTATCTATCAGACAGTCACGGGGGATTTGCCGTATACAGCTTAAAGGATAACTGGGATATCGATTTCTGTGGAAAAAGATTTGCCGGCATTTCCAGAACAGATAAGAGGCTGTATGATATCCGGGTAAAACGTAATAATATAGTCTCAATGACAAGGAAGATAGATGTAGGAAATGACAGTAGGAGACTTACCCTGAGACTATACAGCAGGATGGCTTTTGTAAGAGTAAGTATTATCGACTACATGGGTCGGGAGAGGATCATATATTACTATGGGTATAGCCGAAATGGAAGAAAGTCTGACTTTTTCCCGGGAAGCGGTTATCATTTCATCCAGCTGCCGCAGAGATCCCGTGGCAAAACGATAAAGATAATGGAGATGGCCTCCTGTGATAATGCCTTCAAGGGTACACCTGAAATTCTCATAACAGAAACCAGCCATGCTATGGAGCTTTTCGCCCAGCAGAGGAGCCTTGGAACCTTTATCACAGTCTTTATGATCATTTCAGGACTGTCTGTTGTGCCGCTCTCACTGTTCATGTCAGCAGGTGACAGAAAGTTTTTTACGCTGACTATGATCGGTATCTATTCAGTCATATGCGGGATCTGGTGCCTGTGCCTTACCAAGACGATAGAGCTTTTCTATCTTGACCTGAGGTTAGACAGCCTGATAGAGTATACTACCCTTTATCTGATGATTATCCCTCTTATGTTTGTGACACGGAGGTTTCTTTCTGATGCAGGCAAGGCTGTAAAGGCAATAATAGATGGCTTTGTGATCATTGATATTGCATTCGCCTTTCTTGCTATTATCCTGAGCAATACATGGAATATAAGGATAGACACGCCGGTCTTGTTCTTTCATATGCTTCTTGTCCTGGAGTCAGTCTGCATATCTCTTATAGTTGTGATCAGAATAAGGAAGGCTGCTATTCCAGAGAGGATTTTTGATACAGGTATTATAACTGCAGCAATAGTGATCATAATCTATATACTGTATTATAATTTCTGCAATACAAATGATGCGCCATCATTCTTTGAGCTTATAATTGCACCGGCGGTCCTCTTGTTTATGATCATTACTATGCTTGCAGGCTATATCGCCGATGTCTTCATAAGGAAGCTCGATAAGGATCAGAAGAAGAGGCTTATCACGCTTGCCTATTCAGACGAAATGACAGGACTTTCCAACAGGGCCGTAGGCGAGAAAAGGCTTAAGGAGCTTGATGGGACAGGAGGGGACTATCTGCTTGTAAATCTGGATCTGAATTACCTTAAGAGGGTAAATGATACATTTGGACATGAGGCAGGAGACCGCTATATAAAGGAATTTTCTTCTATCCTACAGGATGTATTCTTTGATGCAGATGCAGTATGCAGGATGGGAGGAGATGAATTCCTTGTTATCTATTCAGATCCCCTCCTGCGGGAGGATGTACTCAGGCAGAGGCTTTCCTGGATGGAGGAGCTTGAGAAGCAAAGATCAGAGGGGCTTAATGGTATTACCATAGATTCTGCATATGGATATGCATATTCAGATGAGACCAAGGGCAGGTCAAGCCAGGAGACATTCCTCTTATCGGATGACAGAATGTATCAGATGAAAAGGTGGTCCAAAAAAGGGAGGTGTGAATGATGAAGGAAGGGAAAAGAGAGCATACGGTTCTTGTTCTTACGGTGACCGTATTATTTAATATGCTTATTATAATGCTTTCCGGCATTTCAGCTCTGGGAAGGACTGAGCTTGACAAAGGCTGGAGGGTGATCTTTCATCAGAGAACTTTTAATGATGTAGACCTTAACAGCTTCAGGCTGCCTTACAAGGTAAGCAGAGGAGACAGGGTAATACTGGAAAGAGAAATACCTGTGGATATAGGCTCTGACAAGGCGCTTGCATTCAGGACAAGCCTGTCAAATGTCACTGTATATATAAACAGAAGAGTATCCTATATGTATATGAATAACATAGCGGCCGGGGAAAAGACGCCTGGAAGCGGTATGAATGCGGTCGTCCTGCCCGATAATGCCAGAGGAGGCGAATGTCAGGTAATTATAACAGCAGGGAACGACCATGCCTTCAACAGGCTGCCTGCCTTTTATATAGTAGATGCCTGGAATGGATCAGCGATCCAGCTTAATCTTTCACCGGCTGTAAGCCTTATAGGTTTTTTCCTGACATCACTTGGAGTGATAGTTTTGTGTCTGTCCTTTGTGATGATATTCTTTGGGATAGCAGCTCCGGAAAGAGTATTTGTAACGGGACTTATGGCATTTCTTATAGGTATTTGGTCCCTGTATTCAAGCAACGTCTTTGAGCTCTTTTCATCGGATTTTACTATGAATACCAGGATAGGGATATTATGCCTCTATGCATCTGTCATTCCATTTGATTCTCTTATAGTAATGGTAAGGGGAGCAAGGAGAAGAAAAAGATGGCTGTTAGCTGTTGGCATTATGGCTCCGATCGTATTCATTATAGTGGCGGCAGTCCTTGACATCAGAGGAAAGATTTTTGTATCAGGCCTTTACTGGTTAAATATGCTTGTAAGCGCTATAAGCATTATTATAACTATATCCTCTACAGGGAAGAAATATGAAAGAAAAAACAACAGAGTATTTTCTCTGGGTATAGATGTTATGACCGCCGGGATCATAATAGATATAATAAGGTATCTGATAGTAAACAGCATAAGGATCAGGCTTTTTGGTCTTGAAAGATCGTTGATTCCTTTTTTTGCATTAGCCTATGTAATTATCATCCTTTATTCCTATATGGTAGATATAGGAGAGCTGTATCTTGAGCAGTCAGGCGATGCCATCCTGAAGGAGCTTGCATATACGGATCCTCTGACAGGCCTTTTAAACAGGGCTTCCTACAATCTGTTAGTAAAAAATCTTACCGGGGGAAAAAGAGTATATACTATGATAAGCCTTGATGTAAACGGGCTTAAGATAGTAAATGATATAATGGGTCATGAGGCGGGAGATATGCTTATAAAGGACAGCGCTTCTGTCTTATCAGCGATCTTTAAGGAGACAGATAAGGTTATTAGGATGGGTGGCGACGAGTTCCTTGTCATATCAGAAAAAAAGAGCAGGGGCAGACTTGCTAGCAAGCTAAGAAGGATGGAGAAGCTTCTTACAATCCGCAGCAGAAAAAGACCATACGATATAAGCATAAGCTACGGGATCGCATCATCTGACGAGGATCTTACTTCTAGTGCTGACAACGTTTACAGACTGGCCGACCAGAGAATGTACGAAATGAAGAAGCAGATGAAGAAGGAAAGAGGATCACTATGACTAGTGAGCTTATAAGGAAAAGGAACAGAACCAAACGCGATCAGATAGGGGCCTGTGAGCGAAAAGAAAAGTCAGAGCTAATAGCAGAAAGGATCCTTGCAGGAGATATTTCATCCTGTAACGATATACTATGCTACTATCCGCTTGGAAGCGAGCCGGATCTGCTAGGCGCCTGCCGGGTTTTCCTTGAAGAAGGGAAAAGGCTTTATTTTCCGGTGACAGAAAAGGATGGCATACATTTCTACTGTGTAGGCGACCTTAAGGGATTTAAAAGGGGCGTTTTCAATGTAATGGAGCCTGCAGACAGGAGATACGAATACAGAGGGGGCAAGGCTCTTTCGCTTACGCCAGGACTTGCCTTTGATCGTGACATGAACAGGATAGGCTATGGAGGGGGATATTATGACAGATTCTTTTCTCTCCATCCTGATATAATAAGAGCCGGTATCTGCTTTGATGAGCTGCTTGAAAGAAATATCCCTCATGAAAGGTGGGATATGAGGATGGATCTCATAATAACTGACAGGGAGCTTATTACAAGATCTGGTGTTAAGAAAGAGGTTTTGTGATATAATCTTGATATTGTTTTTTGAAAATGCAGAAAGGTGCAGTAATGAAGCAGTACAGGAATTATATTTTTGATCTCTATGGGACGCTTATTGATATTGAGACCGACGAGGAAGACAGTCTTTTATGGGAGAAGCTTTCGGGACTCTATTCGGTATATGGAGCCGATTATAGTAGGGACCAGCTAAAAAAGCGTTACGAGGAGCTTGTCAGGGAGGAAGAGGAGGCTCTCGGCAGACGTATGGGCTTCGCATATCCTGAGATCAGGCTTGAAAGGGTATTTGCAAGGCTCTATCTTGAGGCGCCGTCGACCCACAGGTCAAGAGTTGCGTATTTTTACAGAAATGCAGCTGAGTTAGCAGAAAGCAGCTTTATCTTTGGAATAGCAAATGCCTTCCGTGTAATATCGAGAAAGAGGTTTCAAGCCTATCCCGGCACGATCAGGACACTTTCTGCCCTCAGGGAAAGAGGCTGCCATATCTATCTGCTCTCAAACGCCCAGAGGATATTTACATTGCCTGAGATAGAGCAGACCGGTATAAAGGACTACTTTGACGATATATTCATTTCGTCTGACAGACAGGTAAGGAAGCCGGATACAGCCTTTATTAAGGGGCTTTTAGAAAAGCATGGCTTAAAGAAGGAGGAATCGGTAATGGTCGGAAACGACTATGATTCTGATATAGGAATTGCGGCCTCCTGCGGACTTGATTCAATATTTTTAAACACCTTTAAGCTTTCAGCAGAGGAAAGAGAAAAAAGACTCTCTGAGATGAGGGATAGAACAGGGGCAGAAGCTTATGAGCCGGTCCTTACTGTTGTCTCGGGTGATGTTTCAGAAATCCTCTGATTTGAAATAGAAGGCTTATTATGGTAAAGTATCCTTTGTTGACAGCTTTAGGAGAAAACAATGACAGTAGAAGAAATTTGCCGAAGGGCATATGAGAACAAATATCTGACAGCAAGGCTTACTACAGACCAGAAGAACAGCCTTATCTGCTCTGCTGCTTGTGATCTGGTAAAGAGGACAGACTCTATCCTGTCTGCTAATCAGGAGGATATGAAGCGGGGACGTGAGAATGGAATGGCCCCTGGACTTCTCGACAGGCTTTGTCTCTCAGAGCAGAGGATAGAGCAGATAGCGGATGGTATGAGACAGGTCGCTTCCCTTCCGGACCCGGTAGGAGAGGTCACTAAGATGTGGAAGAGGCCTAATGGTCTTGTCATAGGTCAAAAAAAGGTTCCAATCGGGGTCATAGGCGTGATCTATGAGGCAAGGCCTAATGTGACTGCTGATGTATTCTCACTCTGCTTCAAGACAGGAAATACGGTTATCCTTCGTGGGGGATCGGCTGCGGCCTCGACAAATCTGGCAATAGTTGATTCCCTTCACAGCTCGCTTGAGGCAGCAGGCCTTCCTGCTGATTCAGTCCTTTATATAGAGGATCTATCGCATGAGGCTGTAGGGGCCTTTATGAAGATGGATAGGTATGTGGACCTGCTGATACCTAGAGGCGGAGCAGGTCTTATTAGAAATGTCGTCGAAAATTCTACAATACCTGTCATAGAAACCGGCACAGGAAACTGTCATATTTATGTGGATCAGTATGCCGATATAGATATGGCTCTTAGGATCACAGACAATGCAAAGACACAGAGGATAGGAGTCTGCAATGCGGCTGAATCCCTTGTGGTGCATGAAAAGATAGCCCCTGAGTTTTTGCCGAGGCTTTCGGAGCTCTTCAAGGGAAGAGTATCACTTTTTGCCGACCAGAATGCGAGAAATTATCTTGTTGATTCCTATGAGGCCACAGATCAGGACTTCGGAAGGGAATACTTAGACTACAAGATGTCGGTAAAGACTGTAAAGGATATAGATCAGGCCATAAGCCATATCAATCATTACAATACAGGACATTCTGAGTCTATAATAACAGACAGCTATGAAAACGCACAGAAATTCCTTGACGAGGTAGATGCAGCCTGCGTCTATGTCAACGCCTCGACAAGGTTTACAGATGGAAATGAATTCGGCTTTGGAGCCGAGATAGGGATAAGCACCCAGAAGCTTCATGCCAGAGGCCCTATGGGACTTGATGCCCTTTTATCTTCTAAGTATATAATTTATGGAAATGGACAGATCAGAGAATAATCATTATTACAATGGAAGCCTGTCAGCGGCAGAGACCGAGGTACCTCTCACTGAGCCGGAAAGACAGTACTTCTTCATGGACAAGGTTAAGAAAATAGTAGAAAATAAGGTAAGAGACCTGGGAAGGCCTCTTACTTTTCATGTGACGACCTTCGGCTGCCAGATGAATGCCAGGGATTCCGAAAAGCTCAGAGGTATCCTTTTAAGGTGCGGATACGAGGAAAGCGAAGATGAGGATTGCGATCTGGTGCTCTATAATACCTGTACAGTCAGGGAGAATGCTGACAATAAGGTATTCGGAAGACTAGGCGTTCTATATGGCTATAAGAAAAAGAATCCTGAGATGCTTATAGGGCTCTGTGGCTGTATGGCTCAGGAGGAGGTAGTCACAGATAAGATAAGGAAGAGCTATCCTTATGTGGACATGGTCTTCGGGACTCATAATGTATATATGCTTGCAGAGATACTCTATCAGAGATTTGATGAGAATAAGCATATAGTAGATGTCAGGGAAAGCGCCGACAGGATAGTTGAGAATCTTCCTCTCGAAAGAAAGTATTTCTTCAAATCCGGCGTAAATGTGACTTTCGGCTGTGATAATTTCTGTAGCTACTGCATAGTACCATATGTGAGGGGCAGGGAGAGGAGCCGGAGACCATCTGACATAATAGATGAGATAAAGCGACTGGCCGCTGACGGAGTCATAGAGGTCATGCTTCTGGGACAGAATGTCAATTCCTATGGTAAGGGACTTGAGGAAAAGACAAGTTTTGCAGACCTTCTGCGTCAGGTAAACGAGATAGACGGTATTGAGAGGATACGTTTCATGACATCCCATCCCAAGGATCTGTCGGATGATCTGATAAGAGCAATGGCAGAGTGCGATAAGGTCTGTCCTCACCTTCATCTGCCCCTTCAGTCTGGAAGTGACCGTATACTTGCCGATATGAACAGGCATTATACAAAGGAGAAGTATCTGTCACTGGTTGATAAGATAAGAAATGCCATTCCTGACATAGCACTTACTACAGATATCATAGTAGGCTATCCGGGAGAAAGCGAGCAGGACTTCTTAGAGACTCTTGATGTCGTAGACCGTGTGAAATTTGATTCGGCCTTTACCTTTATTTACTCCAAAAGGACAGGTACGCCGGCAGCAAGGCGGAGTGACCAGGTGCCGGAGAAAGTGATAAAGGACCGCTTCGACCGGCTTCTTACAAGGGTAAGAGCTGATGGAGAAAAGAAAGCCATGGCGCTTACAGGAAAGACTCTGCCGGTCCTAGTAGAGGAGGTAAACAAGCAGGATGAGCATCTTGTCAGCGGACGGCTTGCAAACAACAGCGTGGTCCATCTGCCAGGAGATGAATCACTTATAGGTAAGATAATAAATGTAAGGCTTGATAGCTGCAAGGGATTTTATTATCTGGGAAATATAGCAGAGTAAGGATGTGGATTACAGGTGATTTCATTTATTGATGGATACATAGAAGAGATAAGGGATGGTTCTGTCGTGATAGAGCATGACGGGATCGGCTTTATGATGGCTATGTCAGGGAACTCCATATCACGCCTGCCGGGCGATCACACAAAGATCAGGATCTATACTCTGCTAGGTTTCAACGAGAATACAGGCCTTAGTCTCTATGGATTTATAGATAAGCAGGAAAGAGATCTTTTCATAGAGCTAAACAATATATCAAAGGTAGGGCCAAAGGCTGCAATGGCAGTTCTTTCAGTAATGACCCCGGATGAGCTGAGGCTTTCTGTAATAGCAGGAGATGCCAAGGCTATCTCAAGGGCACCGGGTGTCGGAGCAAAGATGGCAGAGAGGATCATCCTGGAGCTTAAGGACAGGATCGATGTTTCTGATCTGTCAGAGACAAGCTCTGATACGGCCCAGACAAAGGCTATTCCAGGCAAAGCAGTAAGAAACGATGTACTTGTCGCGCTTACCGGAATGGGATTTTCAGGCGGAGAGGTCCTTAATGCGATGAAAGGGATAGATGGAGCAGATGATATGGATCTTGACTCTCTGCTTGGCGAGACATTAAGGATCCTTGGGAGTAAGTGATGGAAAGAAGAGTTATCACAACTGAAAGACAGGCTGAGGATATTAAGCCCGAGAATTCCCTAAGGCCCTTATATCTTTCTGAATATATAGGACAGTCAAAGATCAAGAAGACCCTTGAGATATATCTTAAGGCGGCTCGTGACAGAGGTGAGCCGCTTGATCATGTGCTCTTTTTCGGACCGCCGGGACTTGGAAAGACCACGCTTTCAGGCATAATAGCAAATGAGATGGGAGTACATATGAAGATCACATCCGGGCCAGCCATAGCGACTCCGGGTGATATGGCTGCTATAATAATGGGCCTTAAGGAAAATGATGTCCTCTTTATCGATGAGATCCATCGCCTGAACAGACAGGTCGAGGAGGTGCTGTATCCTGCAATGGAGGACTTTGCTATAGATATAATGATAGGAAAGGGCCCGAGTGCAAAGTCTACCCGTATCAGTGTTCCGAGATTTACTCTTGTCGGAGCCACGACAAGGGCAGGACTTTTGTCCGCTCCATTAAGGGACAGGTTCGGAGTCATATTCCATATGGAGTATTATAGTCCGGATGAGCTTAAGGCAATAATCCTGGCCTCAGCAAGAAAGCTTGACGTGGAAATAGACGAAAAGGGTGCTCTTGAGATGGCAAAGAGATCAAGAGGCACACCGCGACTTGCCAACCGGCTTTTGAGAAGGGTCCGTGATATAGCCCAGGTGAGGTTTGACGGAGCCATAACCGAGGATGTCGCCTCAAAAAGTCTTGATCTTTTAGATGTGGATTCACTGGGACTTGACAAGACTGACCGGAAGATTCTTCTGGCGATACGTGATACCTTCGACGGAGGCCCGGTCGGTATAGACACCCTGGCTGCCTATGTCGGAGAGGACAGGGGTACTATTGAGGATGTGACAGAGCCATATCTGGTCCAGAGCGGACTTATAGTTCGTACACCAAAGGGCAGAGTGCTTACCGACAAGGCAATAAAGCATCTGGGCAAAATTTGCAGCTTGTAATATTCCTGAAATATCTTTATAATAAAAGAGATATTATTTTTATCTGTGAAGGAGACAGTGGATGTCTGCGAAAAAGAGTACGACAGTAGTGATAGGCGGCAGGGTATATACTTTAAGCGGATTTGAGGATGAGGAATATCTTCAGAGGGTTGCCACCTATATCAATAATAAAATAGATGAATTTACAAAGGTGGACTCATACAGGAAGGCAAATGCTGATCAGAGAGCCATGGTACTTGAGCTCAATATTGCCGATGATTATTTCAAGATGAAGGAGAAGGCTACCGATCTTGAAACACAGCTTTCACAGAAGGATAAGGAATTATACGATCTGAAACATCAGCTTATTACCAACCAGGTCGATAAGGAGGACTTATCGGAAAGAGAAGAGGCTTTAAAGAAGGAAAATGAGGAGCTTAAGGCCATAAAGGAAAAGCTTGAGAGCTCACTTGCCGATGCACTCCTAGGTCCGGCCTCGGATGATCAGGATGAAGAGAAGACGAGCGAAAAGAAAAAGTGATCATGGACAGACAGCTTGAGGTACTGGCCCCGGCAGGGGATCTTGAAATCCTGAAGACAGCGGTTCTATCCGGTGCTACAGGGGTATATTTTGGTGGAGAGGAATTCGGGGCAAGGGCATATGCCACGAATTTTTCATTTAAAGAGGCCTGCGCCGGGATTGATTTTGCTCATAAGAGAGGCGCAAGAACTTATCTTACTGTAAACACATTACTTAAAAGCATCGAAATAGAAAAAAAGGTTTATTCCTATCTTAAGGATTATTATAATGCGGGAATCGATGCGGTTCTGGTGCAGGATATAGGACTTATGCAGCTTGTCCGCGAATATTTCCCTGAACTCCATCTTCATATTTCCACCCAGGCCAATGTGACATCTGAATATGGCGCAGCCTTTTTCAAGGAGCTGGGAGCAAAAAGAGTCGTTTTAGCAAGAGAGCTTTCGCTTAAGGAGATAGAAAGGATCCATAAGGCCGTAGACATAGAGCTTGAATGTTTTGCACATGGAGCCCTCTGTGTCTCCTATTCCGGACAGTGCCTTATGAGCTCGATGATAGGCGGCAGAAGCGGCAACAGGGGAAGATGCGCCCAGCCATGCAGGAAGTGCTACAGACTTCTGGATCAGAAGGGCGATCGGATAAGGCTTCCGGGCAGATATCCTCTTTCGATGAAGGATCTGATAACAATAGATCATGTGGCAGAGCTTTACAGGGCAGGTTGCTCATCTCTTAAGATAGAGGGCAGGATGAAGTCAAAGGAGTATGTGGCAAGAGTTGTATCATCCTACAGATGGGCGGCAGATGCTGCTATGAGCGGACAGCCGCTTTCAGATGGGGAGTCAGAGGCTCTTTATAATAAAGCAATAGAGGCGGGGAGCCGGGCAGGAGGATGCGACGGATATTTAAGCAGGCGTAACGGACCTGAGATGATATCATTTGCCAATTCATCGTTTTCATCTGACGGCCCTGCCGCTGTTTCTATCGCTTTAAATAAAACAAGAGCAAAGGCCTTTCTTCATGCTAAGGTCGGAGAAGACATTTCTCTTGAGCTTTCGGATCAGAAGCATACAGTAAGGGCTTTTGGGCCAGTCATAGAGAAGGCAAGAAAGGAAGCCGATATCTCAGATGAGATAAGAGAAAAGATCCGCCGGAGCGGAGATGATCGTATTGAGATCACTGATGTCGGGCTTGATATAGACAGGGATGCCTTTATTCCGGTAAGCCTTATTAAAAGGCTGAGAAGAGAGGCAGTGGATAAGCTTCTTGGAGGACTCGTGCAGAGTAGAAATGAGCCGCTTCCATTCAAGCCAATGACAGAAAAGAGAAAAAGGATAAGGGGTAGCAGACGCCTTCTGGTAAGCTGCCTCAGTAAGGAGCAGCTTCTCTCAGCTGACCGTATACTTTCAGATGATGATATTATAGCCCTTGACTATGACCTGTACAGCAGGATGGATATGTCTGTGATAAGGGGCATAGGGGCGGCTAAGTATCTTTGTCTTCCGCATATATTAAGATCCGATAAGCTCCCTCAGATAGATGACGGCATTTTTGACGGACTGATTGTCTCATCCTTTGATGAAATGCAGTATGCTTCTTACAATTTCCCTGATCTGCCCATGATCCTGGATCAGAGAGTCTATTCCTGGTCTGACAGGAGCAGGAGCTTTCTTTTGTCAAAGGGAGCAGCCTTTCTTACGGCACCATACGAACTTAACGAAAAGGAACTGTCTCATCTCGACAACAGCAGTTCTTTTATCACTGTATACGGCAGAACTCCCGTTATGTATACGGCGACCTGTCAGCATAAGAACAGCAGGGGCTGTGACAGGAGACAGGAGGAGCTCTATCTTTTGGATGACAGGAAGAGCAGCTTTCTTTGCCTTAATTTCTGCAGCAGCTGTACAAATGTGATCTATAACAGCCTGCCGACCTCGCTTTTACCCTTCCTTGACAGACTTTGGGAAATGGGCTTTGCAGGCGTCAGGGCTGATCTTACTGTAGAAAATGAAAAGGAGACAGTAAGGATCCTTCAAATGATAAAAAACAACAAGTGTGAGGATGTCTGCCAGGCGACTCGCGGACATTTTCACAGAGGAGTGTCATAGTGATTCATCTGATTACCGAGGTCTCGAGACTGACCTTTATCATCATATTCGCTATATTTACCTATGACTGCTTTGCGGCTCTTCGAGTAGAGAGGCATGGAAGAGATTCGAAAAGGCTCTACAGGAGACAGACCGCCATGATTTATCTTTTCCTGATAAACGGAAACCTGCTCCTGTTTCTCAATACAAATGAGCCGAAGATATTTGTCATGATGGCAGCCGAGATAGTCTTTACGGCGATCGCCATGATAATCTACAAGAAGATCTATGAGAGCGCGAGCAAGGCAGTGGTAAACAATATGTGTATGCTGCTATCTATAGGCTTTATCATGCTTACAAGGCTTGATCAGCCAAAGGCCCTAAGGCAGCTGCTCTTTGCCTGCCTTGCCCTTATAATAACCTGCTTCATACCTCTCTTTCTAGGGAATGTAAGGCTTATAAAGAGCCTTAAGCTGTTTTATATAGGGGCAGGGATCCTTCTTCTTGGAATAGTGGCTGTGATAGGAAAGACTACCTATGGCTCAAAGATCAATATAAGCATAGGGGGGATAGCTATCCAGCCATCAGAGTTTGTAAAGGTCCTTATGGTGCTTTTCATAGCCTGTATGCTTTATCAGGATTCGTCATGGAAGCAGGTAATGAAGACCCTGCTTCTCTGCTGCATTCTGATCCTGATACTTGCTATATCAAAGGATCTGGGAAACGCTATGATATTTTTCCTTACTATGATCGTTATGATCTATGCCGCCTCCCAGAATGCCTTATATATGCTGTCGGGGGCCGGCCTTTTTGCAGTGGCGTCTGTTATAGGATATTACGCCTTTTCCCATGTGAGGGTAAGGGTACTTGCCTGGAAGGACCCTCTTTCAGTGGTAAACGGAGCCGGCTATCAGATCAGTCAGTCCCTGTTCGCCATTGGTACAGGCGGATGGTTCGGAGTAGGTCTCTATCAGGGAATGCCAAAGAGGATACCGGTTGTCACTACGGATTTTATCTTTTCGGCGATTTCGGAGGAGCTCGGAGGGCTTTTCGCACTCTGCCTTATCTTTATCTGTATAGCTAATTTCCTTATGTTCTTTAATATAGCACTCACTATAAAGAACAGATTCTACAAGATAATCGCCATAGGCTTAGGGGCGCTTTATGCCTCACAGGTATTTACGACCCTGGGTGGAGTCACGAAATTCATTCCGTCAACAGGAGTCACGCTTCCTCTTGTTAGCTATGGAGGAAGCTCGCTTCTTGCGACAATGCTTATCTTTGCAATGATAGAAGGACTATATGAATACAGAGGAGAAAAGGAAGATATAAATGAGTCAGAAACGAGATACGAGGAGAAGAAGAGGGCAGGAGGAGCCAGACAATAAAAGGCATTCTCTGAATACAGAGGCAGGTATAGCAGCCTATATGTTTCTTATCCTTTTCCTTTTGCTTGTAGGATATTTCATATATTTCATGGCCTTTAAGAGTGAGGATTTCATCAATAACCCTGCAAACCCAAGAGTCAAGGGCTTTGAAAAGCTTGTGGTAAGAGGTGAGATAAAGGCAAATGACGGGACAGTTCTTGCCCGTACCATCACAAGAAACGGCAAGGAAGTAAGAGAGTATCCAAAGGGCAGGGAATATGCCCATGTGGTAGGCTTCAATTCGAATGGCATGAGCGGCATAGAATCGGATAAGAGCTTCTATATGCTAAGATCCCATGCCTTTATCCTTGAGAGGATAATGAATGATCTGAAGGAACAGAAAAATCCCGGGGACAATATAGTAACGACCCTGGACAGCCGGCTCCAGCAGAGTGCCTATTACGGAATGGGAAGCTACAAGGGAGCCTGCGTCGCGATAGATGCGGATACTGGAGCTATCCTTGCCATGGTATCTAAGCCGGATTTCGATCCGAATACAGTTGATCAGGAATGGAAGAGTCTCTCTAAGAGCGAGGATTCGGCTCTTTTGAACAGGGCCAGTCAGGGACTCTATCCGCCAGGCTCGACCTTTAAGATATTAACGGCACTTTCATTTCTTAAAAATGGCGGAAGTCTAAGCGATACCTTCGACTGTAAGGGATCATATTCGACCGGAGGATATACTATCCACTGCTACGGTGGTGAGGTCCATGGCAGACAGACCTTTCTTCAGGCTTTTGGAAACTCCTGTAACGTAGCCTTTTCCCAGGTGGGACTTTCTCTCCCCAAGGGGGCTTTGAAGAGTACAGCAGATGAATTCTATTTCAATCAGAAGCTGCCTACGGATATATTAAATGTCAAGCAGAGCAGATTTACTCTTAAGGCATCTGATGACGACGCTCTTGTAATGCAGACCGCTATTGGTCAGGGAAATACTCTAGTCACCCCTCTGCATATGGCAATGATCTGCGAGGCGGTCGCAAATGACGGAGTCCTGAAGAAGCCCTATGTCTGCGACCATATCGAAAACAACAGAGGGAGTCTGGTAAGAGGACATGTAAGCTCAGAACTAAGACTTTGCTCTGCCTCGGAGGCAAAGACGCTTAGACGGCTGATGAGATACGTAGTGACAAACGGTACAGGAAGGGTTGTAAATTCATCCTCCTATACAGCATATGGAAAGACAGGGACAGCTGAGTTTTCAGAAGACAAGAGCAAGGCTCATTCCTGGTTCGTTGGCTTTGCAAAAAATGGAAAGAAAAAGATCGCTGTAGCTGTAATAATGGAAGGTGCAGGCGCCGGTTCCTCCCACGCTGCTCCTCTTGCAAGAAAAATGTTTGAGACCTATCTTAGATGATAAGAATAATACTAATAATTATAGCTGTAATACTTGCGCTTATTGCCTACTTCCTGTTTGCACCCTTTGGCTTTTCATTAGTCGGGGATTTCGACAGGAAGACGATAAGGCTTTCGCTTCATGATCCGCTGCGCCTTGTAGACCTTCTGATCGACACATCTGTGGAGGAGAAGATAGACTTACGGATCTTTTATCTGATAAAGCCTCTTGGCAAGAAGAAAAAGCAGGGGACGGATGCAGATAAGAGCAGGCATAAGGACAAGAAGAAAAGCAGGGGCAAAAGGAAGGGCTCTCTTATGGACTTTGTGAAAAAGAGGCTTTCTCTTATAATAAAGAATGCCTTTTCCTTCCTGGCAAAATGCCATATACATATAAGGAGTGCTGTGCTTTCCTTTTCTGCTGGAGAGCCTGACACTACGGCTCTTATATATGGGGGCCTTGCTTCGCTTCCATTCATGTATGGCAGGCAGATCTCGGTTGATGCTGATCTGTTAAGTGATGAGGCATTTATCAGAGGCAGGATTGATGCGGGTGGTTCTATTTTTGTCTGTATTCTGTTATACTATGTGATAAAGACGATTGCGGCAAAAGGAGACTGATATATGACAAGAGATACTTTCAACAATACCGTAAGTTCACTGTTTGAGGGGCTTGATAAGAATTTTTCGACAAAGCAGGTGATCGGCGATCCTGTCGTGGTTGGAGAGACGACTATCATCCCTATAATCGACCTTTCGGTCGGAATGATAAGCGGAGCCTTCAACGGAGAGAAAAATTCCAACAGTGCCGGAGGAATAGGTGTAAAGGCCCGTCCCCAGTCAGTGCTTGTGATCCGCGGGGATTCTGTCAGACTTATGGATATAGGTACCAGGACAGGCATGGACAAGCTTCTCGATCTGCTTCCTGAATTTGTGGATATGATAAAGGGAAAGATGGGATCCGGGAAGGCAGACAGAGAAGAGGAAAAGGAGGCCAGGGAGGCTTGTAAGGAGGAAATCGAGGAAAGGGTAAAAAAGGCTGCTTCAGCTAAAGAAGAGTAACAAAAAAGGAGGTGTCCATTGGACAGCTCCTTTAAGTGGCTCTATATTAAGCTCTCTCCACAGCGCCTGAACGAAGACAGGAAGCGCAGACGTATAATCTCTTCGGAGCACCGTTTACGATGCATTTAACAGACTTAACGTTTGATTTCCAGATTCGGTTCGACCTTCTGTGTGAATGACTCACATTATTTCCGAAGTGAGCGCCCTTGCCACAGACAGCACATTTTGCCATTCTTAGCACCTCCTTATCGAATAATCTACATAAAGGTGTCTTCTTGCGACACAACTATTGTATTCTATCAAATCTAAATACAAAATGCAAGAGGTAATTTTAGCATTTTAACTTTCTTGTTGAAATTTCCGGGGATTTAGATATAATATGAACTAGCTGAAAAAATTTTGAATGGAGGAATTTATGCAGGCACAGGGTCAGATGGAAAATGATCTGGGAAAGATCATAATAGATACCGATGTCATTGCCACCTATGCGGGATCCGTTGCTGTGGAGTGCTTCGGGATAGTAGGCATGGCTGCGGTCAATATGAAGGATGGGCTTGTCAAGCTTCTTAAAAAGGAGTATCTTGGACACGGTATACAGGTTGCTTACAATGACGATGGAAGCATTTCTCTTGATTTTCACTGCATCATAAGCTATGGAGTTTCTATTGCGACTGTAGCAGCAAACCTGCGTGAGACTGTCAAGTACAAGGTCGAGGAGTTCACAGGACTTACAGTGGACAAGATAAATATTTATGTAGAGGGCGTTCGCGTCATCGATTAAGGAGGATACATTGGCTATTAATTCAATTGATGCAGCCCAGTTGTCAAGGATGTTCCTTGCTGGCGCCCGTTATCTTGAGAATCAGAAGGATCATATCAACGAGCTTAACGTTTTTCCGGTCCCGGATGGTGATACCGGCACCAATATGACAGCCACCATCATGTCGGCTGCCCAGGCGGTTTCGGAGATAAAGGATCCGGATATGAAGAGCTTGTCAAAGGCTATTTCCTCTGGCTCGCTAAGAGGAGCAAGAGGCAACTCGGGAGTAATCCTGTCCCAGCTTTTCAGAGGCTTTACAAAGGTTCTTAAGAATGTAGAGAGCCTCGACTCTGCTTCACTTGCAGAGGGCTTCAAGAAAGCTACACAGACTGCATACAGGGCAGTAATGCAGCCTAAGGAGGGTACAATCCTTACAGTTGCAAAGGCGGCAAGCGATGCAGCAGAGACTGCAGCTGCAGAAAGCGATGATCTTCTCGTTATAGGAGCAGGCATTGTCGAGGCGGCGCAGGCAGCGCTTGATTCTACTCCTGAGCTCCTTCCAGTCCTGAAGGAGGCCGG
Organism: Candidatus Weimeria sp. HCP3S3_B5; assembly: GCF_052064335.1. Taxonomy (NCBI): domain Bacteria; kingdom Bacillati; phylum Bacillota; class Clostridia; order Lachnospirales; family Lachnospiraceae; genus Candidatus Weimeria; species Candidatus Weimeria sp. HCP3S3_B5. The sequence continues at coordinate 80,403 of NZ_JBQHVU010000001.1, forward strand.
AGTCGTAGACTCTGGCGGAGCCGGACTTGTAGAAGTGCTTAAGGGAGCCTATGATCTTCTTTCCGGCAAGGATATAGATATCACTATAGCTTCTGCATCTGCTGATGGCAGTGCGGATACAGAGCAGGAAGAGAAAAAATACGAATATAGTCTGGCCTTCTCACTTAAGGCTTATCAGAGCTTCGCTGCTGGAGTAGACCAGGAGCTTCTTGCCTATCTTTGCGGCCTTGGTACAGAGGTGAAGCTTTCATCAGACAAGAAGACAATGCACATATCCCTTCTTACCAATGTTCCTGGAAAGGCCTTAAACCACGCCCTTAAGCTTGGAAGTGCATATGACATAAGGATAGATAATCCATCTCTCGATGGAAGTGAGCCTGCGGCAGCTTCTGATACCCATGCAGAGGCAGAGCAGACCACATCTGAGCAGAAGGAGATAGGATTTGTAGCTGTTTCATGCGGAGATGGCCTTGACGGCATCTTTAAGGAGCTTGGATGTGATGTCGTGATCAAGGGTGGTCAGACCATGAACCCTTCGACAGATGATATCCTAAAGGCCTGCGAGCAGGTGAACGCAAGGAATGTGTTTATCCTCCCTAACAATAAGAATATAGTTTTAGCAGCAAGTCAGGCTGCGGATCTGCTTGATGATAAGAAGGCATATGTGATCCCTGCAAAGACTGTTCCTCAGGGCATTACTGCTCTGGTGAACTTCATTCCTGATCAGTCGGTTTTAGATAACCAGAAGAGGATGACAGAGGAGCTTTCAAATGTAAGGAGCGGTGAGATCACCTATTCAGTAAGGGATACATCTATAGACGGCAGGGCCATAAAGGCTGGAGACTATATGGGTATCACGGACGAGGGGATCAAGGCAGTAAGCCCTTCCATAGGAGAGGCTTTTATGGAGATGCTTTCAGTCATGGTGACTCCTGATTCGGCCCTTCTTACTGTATATACAGGTGCTGACGCAAAGGAGGAGGTAACTCGGGAGATCAGTGCCAGGATATCAAAGGAGTATCCTTCTCTCGAGGTCGATTTCCAGACTGGCGGACAGAATGTATATTACTATATAGTAAGTGTTGAGTGATGAAGATATTTGATGATATCACAGCGGTTAAAGGAATAGGAGAAAAGACGGCTGCCCTGTTTAAAAGGGCGGGCGTCTTTTGCGTTTATGATCTGCTGACCTATTATCCTGCCACATATATGACCTACCCGGAAATATCAGACCAGATATTGTTATCAGATAAGACCATGGTCTCTGTCTGCTGTCCGATCAGAAGACTAAGTGAGCGCTATGTGAACAGGAAGCTTATAACTGTTGCGGCTGCATCTGTCGGAGGAGATGATATCTCGCTTGTATGGTTTAATCAGAGATATCTGAAAAGGACTCTTAAGCCTGGATACAGATATGTCTTTTATGGGAAGCTTTCCTGCAGGGCTGGCTCCATAGAGCTCCTGTCTCCCCAGATCTTTTCCAGGGAGGAGTATGGCAGGCTCTCAAACAGGATGCTTCCTGTATATTCCAAGGTCTTAGGGCTTAACGACAAGACTATCCGTAAGGCACTTGTAAATGCTTTTACAGAGATAGAAATAAGTGAGTATCTTCCTGACCATATCCTGAATGAATACGGCCTTATGGACCTGTCATCATCGCTTCATGACATTCATTTTCCCAAAAGCAAAGAGCAGCTTGCTTTGGCCAGAAGAAGGCTTGTTTTCGATGAGTTTTTTCTCTTTCTTCTGCAGCAGAGGCTTGTAAGGCTAAATGAGAGAAAGATAAAGAACCCGCTTCAGGGACTCGATCTTTCTGTTTCTGAGAAGATAGAGGAGGCGCTTCCTTATAAGCTTACTGGCGGACAGAAAGAGGCTATATCCGATGTGATCACTGATCTTACTGGTCCAACTGTCAGCCAGAGGCTTATTCAGGGCGATGTGGGCTGCGGGAAAACGATAGTTGCCTTTATCGCAATGGCAATTATTGCCTCAGGAGGCTATGAGGCTGCCCTTATGGCACCTACAGAGGTACTTGCAAGACAGCATTATAATAAGCTTGCTTCCCTGACCAGGGAGGCAGGTCTTGATATAAGACCTGTCCTTCTTACAGGATCCGTAAAGGGAAAGGCAAGAAAAGAAGCACTTTCTGTAATTGAGGACGGTGGTCCGGTCATAGTGATTGGGACCCATGCGCTTTTTCAGGAAAAGGTCGTTTTCAATAAGCTTGCCCTTGTGATAACCGATGAGCAGCACAGGTTCGGAGTAAAGCAGAGGGAGGCGCTTTCAAAGAAGGGTCAGGCTGTTTTTTCCATAGTGATGAGTGCCACCCCTATACCGCGTACACTCTCTCTTATCCTCTATCAGGGCATGTCGGTTTCTTCGATAAAGGAAAAGCCGTCCCTGCGCCTGCCGCTTAAGAATGCCCTGATAAATGCAGGGCAGAGGGACAGTGCCTATTCATTTATAGTAAAGCAGATAAGAGCGGGTCATCAGGCTATCATTATCTGTCCGCTCGTAGAGGCGTCAGAAAATATAGAAGGTGAAAATGTTTGCGATTATGCAGACAGGATGTCTTCTCTCCTGCCTAATGATATCAGGCTTGGAAGGCTTACAGGTCCTATGGCGCCTGATGAGAAGGATAAGGTCATGGGAGACTTTGCGTCAGGCAGGATAGACCTTCTTATCGCCACTACCGTGATAGAGGTAGGCGTAGATGTGCCGAATGCCACAGTGATAATGATAGAAGACGCCCAGAGGTTTGGCCTGGCCCAGCTGCACCAGCTGAGGGGGCGTGTAGGACGAGGCGATGCCCAGGGATACTGTATCCTTGTCGACAGCTCTGGCTCCAAAACTCCTCCGGCCAGACTAAAGGCCCTGCTCCAGTCCAATGACGGCTTCTATCTGGCTGATGCTGACCTGAGGCTTCGTGGTCCCGGGGATACATTCGGAGTCAGGCAGTCAGGAGAGGCCTCCTTCCGGCTGGGAGATATATATAAGGATGCAGATATCCTAAAGGAAGCTTCCAGGGCCCTTTCTCTTTTAACAGAGGATGGAGCAGACCTAAGCTCGTATCCTAATCTTTCCGAAAGGCTTGATATAAGCAGAAACAGGACCTTTATCAATTTATGATAAAGCGAACCAACGCTATAATAATATTATTATTAAAATATGAGAGTGACATTAGATGGCTCTTATGAGATGATTCTTACAGATACCTTAGCATTATGATCCATGAAAGGAGAATTCTATGAAAAAATCTGTAAGGATCATCCCACTTGCAATGCTGCTTGCCTTTGTTTTCGTCTTTTCAGGAGATATATTATACCTCATAAATAATCTTGTCGTAGAGTAAAATTGATCTGAGACTAAGGCATCTGACCGGCAGAATAGCAGTATTCTGCCGATTTTTTTGCGATTGATTTTAAGGTTAGTATATTTTATAATAAACAGATAAGGCTTGTGGAGGAATATTATGTCGTTTGACGGAATAACTATACATGCTCTTGTAAGGGAACTTGACAGGGCGCTTTCGGATTCGCGTATCACAAAGATAGCCCAGCCACAGCCGGAGGAGCTAATAATAACAGTAAAGAATGGTGGGGAAAAGCATCTTCTTCTTATGAATGCAAATGCTTCCCTGCCGCTTATTTATCTGACACAGGAAAATGAAATCTCGCCGCTCAAGGCGCCGGGATTTCTTATGCTGCTTAGAAAGTATATAGGGAGCGGAGTAATAGAGAAGGTAAGCCAGCCAGGTCTTGAAAGGGTGGTCCGCCTACAGATAAGGCATTTAGATGAGTTGGGTGACCTCGCAAGGAAATATCTCTATATAGAGATAATGGGCAAATACTCCAATATCATCTTTACAGATGACAATGACAGGATAATAGATTCGATAAAAAGAATAGGGGCCAATACCTCAAGTGTCCGTGAGGTTCTGCCAGGAAGGGATTATTTCATACCATCACAGAAGGATAAATACAATCCTTTCGATGTCACAAGGACTATGTTTATAGAGGAGATATTAAGACGGCCAGGAGAGACGGCAAGAGTCATAGCATCGGGACTTGTCGGATTTTCCTCTGTAAGCTCTGTTGAGGTCTGCCTGAGAGCCGGAGTCGATCCATCTGTCTCCCAGGCCTCTCTTACCCAGGACCAGAAAAACGCCCTGTTTGATGCCTTCAGGCAGATCCTTGCAATGATAGATCAGACAGAGCCGTCTCCTGTCATATACTCGGATCCTGTCACGAAAAAGCCGCTTGAGTTTTCGGCCTGGCCTCTGCTTTCATATGAGAATGCCAGCTGTACAAGGTCTTCGTCTGTCAGCCAGATGCTCTATAGCTATTATTCAGCAAAGAACACCTATTCCAATATGAAGCAGCGGTCGGCTGACCTCAGGAAGAATGTGAAGAACCTGCTGGAGAGAGAGTCAAGGAAGCTTAATATTCAGCAGAAGCAGCTTGAAAGCTCAAAGAAGATGGACAAGTATCGTATCTATGGGGAGCTTTTGCATACATATGGATATGAGGCCAAGGAGGGAGATGATTCAATAGAGGTAATAAACTATTATGATAATAAGCCTCTTAAGATCCCTCTCGACCCGAAGAAGCCTGTTATGGAGTGTGCAAATGATTATTTCAAAAGATATGAGAAGCTTAAGCGTACAAAAGAGGCAGTTAGTCTGCAGATAGAGGATACAAGAAAGAATATAGACGAGCTTGATTCTGTCCTTACCTCTCTTGATATGGCTGAGGATGAGGGGGATCTGTCAGAGATAAGGCATGAGCTTTCAGACTACGGTTTTCTAAGGAAAAGCTCACATTCCAAGAAGGAAAAGGCCCTGAAGGCAAAGCCCCTTCATTTCGTGACGGATGATGGTGCTGATATCTATGTCGGAAAGAATAATTATCAGAATGAATATGTGACCTTCAAGCTTGCAAAGCCGCTCGACTGGTGGTTCCATGCAAAGAATATGCCAGGCTCCCATGTCATAATAAAGACGGATGGAGGGGAACCATCAGACAGGGACTTTGAGATAGCCGCCCAGATAGCAGCCTATTATTCCAAGGGAAGGGACAATGACAAGACAGAGATCGACTATGTGAAAAGGAAGGAGGTCATGAAGTCTCCGGGCAAGGCTAAGGGATTTGTGATCTACCATACCAATTATTCCATGACAGTCCATCCTGAGGTCAGCGGGGTGAGAAAGGCCTGAAATCTTTTTTGACATAAGCTGTCTTTAGGCTTATAATATATTAGATTACGTTCTGACAGGAGGTAAAGGTGCAGCTGATAAATATAGGATATGGAAACCTGGTCAGCTCTGACCGCATTCTCTGTATAGTTTCGCCAAAGTCGGCTCCGATCAGCAGACTTGTAAAGAAGGCTAAGGAGGACGGCAGTCTGGTCGATGCCAGTGAGGGCAGGAAGACCAAGGGAGTCATTATAGCTGACAATGGCAGCGTCATCCTCTCAGCTCTTACTCCTGTGACGATCGAGGGAAGGATGCATAACGAAAAGACAGACGAGGAAACAGAAAATGGCAGTAAGTAAAGGACTTGTGGTGGTGCTTTCCGGCTTTTCGGGAGCAGGTAAGGGAACTATTATGAAGCATCTTCTGAATAAGTATCCCGGAAGATATCATCTTTCCATCTCAGTGACCACCAGGGAGAAGAGACAGGGAGAGGAAGAAGGAAGAGAGTATTTCTTCAAGACACGCGAGGAATTTGACCGGATGGTCAGGGATGATGAATTCCTTGAGCACGCTACCTTTAACGGCAATTCCTACGGTACGCCCAAGGCATATGTGAAGCAGCTTGTCGATCAGGGCAAGGACGTGATCCTTGAGATCGAGGTAAATGGAGCCCTGCAGGTGAAGAAGATCTTTCCTGACGCTCTTCTTTTGTTTGTGACACCTCCGTCAGCAAAGGAGCTTAAAAACCGTCTGGTAGGAAGAGGGACTGAAACCGATCAGGTAGTAGCCCAGAGACTTTCCATATCGTCAAAGGAATCCCTTCTGATGCCGTCCTATGATTATCTAGTGGTTAATGACAGGATAGAGGACAGTGTCGAGAGGGTTCATCAGATAATAGAGAGCGCGCATTATGCGACAAAATATAATGGTGAGAGAATAGCCGAGCTGCAGGAAGAACTCAAGGCTTTTTCGAAAGGAGATAATAAATGATACATCCATCCTATGTGGAACTGATGAAGGTAGTTAACGAGGGAACTGACGTCGGAGAAGAGCCAGTCGTAAACAGCCGTTATTCGATAGTCTGCGCTACCGCAAAAAGAGCCAGACAGCTGATCGACGGAAAGCGCCCGCTTATTGACCCCAGGCCTAAGGAAAAGCCTCTTTCGGTTGCGGTAAATGAGCTCTATACAGGACAGCTGCGTATCCTTACGGATGATGAGGCATCCGATATGGCCTTAAAAGAGGCAGAACTAAAGGAGCAGGTAGCCGAGCGCCTAAGAGAGGCAAAGGCTGCTGCAGAGGCCTCAAAGAAGGAAGAGGAGGCTGCAGCTCTTGCTGATGAGCCCGATGAGGAAGCAGAGGCAGAGGATATTGATGGCGTTTTGGATAATACCTCTGATGATCAGGAAAACAACGAATGAAAAAGCTCTTTTTTGTTTCTTTAGGATGTGACAAGAATCTCGTTGATGCAGAGCATATGCTCTCTCTTCTTCATGCTGACGGATACCAGATCACAGAGGATGAGACAGAGGCAGATGTAATAATAGTAAATACCTGCTGCTTCATAGAGGATGCTGCTCAGGAAAGCGTTGATACTATCCTTGAGATGGCATCTCTTAAGGAAAACGGAAATCTGAAGGCGCTTATAGTCACAGGATGTCTTGCAACGAGGTATTCAAAGGACATTGGTGTGGAGATACCTGAGGTGGACGGAGTCGTAGGGGCGAGCTCCTATGATGAGGTAAAGGAGGTCCTTGACAGGGTACTTGCAGGCGAGGAACATGTGGACTGTGAGGATGATATCTCACGTACTCCTGTTGACAATGGTCGTATCCTTACAACGGGCGGGTATTATGCCTATCTGAAGATCGCTGAGGGCTGTGACAAGAACTGCTCATACTGTATCATCCCGAAGATCCGCGGCCATTACAGATCTTTCCCGATGGAAAAGCTTCTTGCTGAGGCTAAGGAACTTGTAGATAAGGGAGTAAGGGAGCTGATCCTTGTAGCCCAGGAGACCACTCTTTATGGCAGCGATCTCTATGGGAAGAAAAGCCTTCCTGAGCTTCTTCACAGGCTTTCTCAGATAAAGGGACTTGCCTGGATCAGGCTCCTTTACGCATATCCTGAGGAGATAGATGATCAGCTTATAGAAGAGATGGCTTCAAACCCCAAGGTCCTCCACTACATTGATATGCCTATCCAGCATTCGGATGACTATATCCTTGGCAGGATGGGCCGTCGCACCAAAAGGGCGGATATAGTGGATGTGATAGGGAAGCTGAGGGCAGCCATGCCTGATATATGCTTACGGACCACCCTTATCTGCGGATTTCCCGGAGAGACCGAGCAGATGCATCAGAACCAGATGGATTTCATCAGGGAGATGAGATTTGACAGATTAGGCGCTTTCCCATATTCCAGAGAAAAGGGGACAGTAGCCTATGATATGACGCCACAGGTTTTGGAGGTCACCAAACAGCTGTGGTATGATCAGACTATGCGCGTCCAGCAGGAGATCACATTCGAGAAGAATAAGGAACTGATCGGAAGAACCCTTGATGTATTTATAGAGGGTGAGATACCTGATGACCGCGTCTATGTGGGACGGACATACAGGGATGCTCCGGATGTGGACGGATATGTGTTCATGGACAGGGACCGCCAGAGAATGAGCGGCGATCTGGTCAGGGTCCGCATCACTAAAACAAAGGATTATGATCTGATTGGAGAGATAATAGATGAAGATGAATCTGCCGAATAAGCTTACAACTCTCAGGATGTTCCTGGTACCTGTATTTGCAGTGGTATTTCTGGCAGGAGGAGCAGATAATGATCTGACAAGGATAATTTCCTGTATCATTTTCTGCGCTGCGAGCCTGACAGATATGCTTGATGGAAAGATAGCCCGCAAGTACAATCTGATAACTGATTATGGTAAATTCATGGATCCTCTTGCTGACAAGCTGCTTGTATGCACTGCCATGATTTGCCTTATGAGCTTCGGGCAGCTTCCGGCATGGGTGCTGATAATCATAATAGCAAGAGAATTCATAATAAGCGGCTTCCGTCTGGTTGCAGCAGACAATGGAGTGGTCATAGCCGCAAGCTACTGGGGTAAGTTCAAGACTGTATTCCAGATGGCAATGGTCATAGTCATGCTGCTTAGGATAAGGGTAGAGCCATTTGCCATGTTCTTTAAGGTGCTTGAGACCCTGCTTATGTATATAGCAGTGATCCTTACAGTGGTTTCCCTGATTGACTACCTTGTTAAGAACAGGGGCGTTCTTAAGGAGCAGAAATAATGCTTTATGCTGATGTTTTGGGAAAGCTTCTTATCGCAAAGGGCATAACTGTAACTACAGCGGAATCTGCCACTGCCGGCATGATCGCCTCTTGTCTTGGCGATATTTCCGGCATCAGCTCATGCATGAGAGAGGCCTATGTCACCTATTGCGACGAGGCAAAGGAAAGAATCCTCGGGGTAAGGAAGGAAACAATAGACACCTGCAGCGTATACAGCCATCAGGTAGCGGCTGAGATGGCAGAGGGAGCCAGAAGAGTAAGTGGAGCTGATCTGGCTCTTTCTGTAACAGGAATTGCAGGACCGGGAGGAGGAAGCCCTGACCAGCCGGTTGGTCTGGTCTATATAGGCGGCTCCTACAGGGATATTACTATCACCAGAAAATATATCTTTTCCGGAGACAGGAAAAGGATCAGACGCAAGGCAGCTATCGAGGCCATGCGTCTTGGTATATCCCTGATATCACGATAAGGAGACTAATATGAGAGTTATTGCAGGAAGCGCCAGAAGTGTCCCTCTAATGACACCAGAGGGCTTTGAAACCCGTCCTACCCAGGACCGTATCAAGGAAACGCTTTTCAATATGATACAGCTGGAGGTTCCCGGATGCAGGTTTTTAGACCTCTTTGCGGGGAGCGGACAGATAGGCATCGAGGCCTTAAGCCGTGGTGCAAGACATGCGGTGCTTGTTGATTCTGACAAGAAGTGTGCAGGCTGCATCAGGGCAAATCTGGCCAAGACAAAGCTTTCCGACAAGGCGACCTTTATACAGAAGCAGATACCTGCTGCACTTTTCCAGGTCAGGAACGAGGGACCATTTGATATAATATTTATGGATCCGCCTTACTTCGTCCACAATGAGGAAGAGGTGCTTAAGGGAATAGCTGACAACGAGCTGCTGTCTGATCAGGGTATAGTGATTATAGAAATGGAGAAGGACAGGAACCTTACCTTTATCGAAGACTCGGGCTTTATAGTAAGAAGAGTAAAGCAGTATAAGACCAATCAACACGTGTTTCTGGAGAAAAAATGAAGATAGCAATCTATCCGGGCAGCTTTGATCCTGTCACGCTTGGGCATCTTGATATCATAAGGCGTTCGGCAGCAATGTTTGATAAGCTTATTGTAGCTGTACTTAATAACTCTGCCAAGAAATCGCTTTTTTCCGTTGAGGAAAGGGTTTCTATGATAGAAGAGGTGACAAGGGATATTCCAAACGTAGAGGCGGACTCCTTTGACGGTCTGATGGTTGACTATGCAGCAAAGGTAGGAGCTACAGTGGTAATAAGAGGCTTAAGGGCTGTGACAGATTTTGAGTACGAGCTGCAGATAGCCCAGACCAACAGAGTCGAGAATCCTGATATCGATACGGTATTTCTTACTACATCATTGAAATATTCTTATCTTTCGTCTACAATAGTAAAGGAATTCGCCTCTTACGGCGCTGACATTGAGAAATTTGTACCTGAAGCAATAGTTCCGCTGGTACTTTCGAAGTACCAGGTAGGACAGGAGAAATGACTATGGCAAGCGAAATAGAAGATATAATCGACAGCATTGAAGATTTCATAGAGGAATGTAAGCCGGCTGTTTTTTCAAGCGGCAAGATAACTGTAGACAGGGATCAGATGGAGAGCCTGTTAGAGGAGCTTAGGTCCAGGACTCCTGTCGAGATCAAGCAGTATCAGAGAGTCCTTAAGAATAAGGATGCGATCATCGAGCAGGCAAGAAAGCAGGCTGACGCTATAATAGCTGAGGCCAAGGCCAAGTCCAATCAGATGATGAGTGAGAATGAGATCATGCAACAGGCCTATGCCAAGGCAAATGAGGTTGTAGGCATAGCAAAGAAGGACGCTGATGAAATTCTTACCAAGGCGACAGAGGATGCCAACAGCATAAGGCTTTCATCTCTTAGGTATTCAGATCAGCTGATGAGCGACATAGGAAACGTTCTTCAGTCTGCTATAGATACGACCCAGACCGGAATGGGCAATTATCTGAATACTATGAAGAAGTATCTGGAAACTATAAATGTAAACAGAAGCCAGATCTCGGTTTCACTAAAGCCGGAGGATATCCAGCAGGGTCCTGCTATCAAAGACCAGGCCGCTGACAATGGATCAGAAGAAAAGAAGGTTCAGTAATAGGTGAAAAAGGGATATTATCCCTTTTTCACTGTTTTTGTTTTATGATAAGAAAAGAGAAGGAAAAACTGAAATTAAAGGAAGACATCACGACAGTCCTCTTTGATCTCGATGGTACACTTGTGGATTCCATGTGGATGTGGCCGGATATAGACAGGGAATTCCTTAAGGAAAGAGGATATGATGTGCCAGATGGGCTTAAGGCTGATCTGGACGGCCTTTCCATGTCTGAGGATGCAGTCTACTTCAAGACCCATTTCGATCTGAAGGAGTCAGAGGAAGAGCTTATAGACATCTGGAATAATATGGCTCTAAGGCATTATCAGGAGGATGTGAGACTCCAGCCCGGAGCAGCGGAGTTTCTCGATTTCATAAAGGGACGAGGAATAAAGGCCGGAGTGGTAACGAGTAATTCAAGAGTGCTGGCTTTGGCTGCACTTCAGTCAAATGATGTGATGGAATATTTCGGAACTATAGTAACATCTGAGGATGTGATCCATGGTAAGCCTGATCCTGAAGGGTATCTTACCGCAGCAGGAAAACTCAGATCTACTCCGGATCAGTGCATGGTATTCGAGGATCTTCCTGCTGGGCTTATTGCTGCGAATTCGGCAGGAATGCTTACTGCTGCCTTTGATGATGATTATTCAAGGCCATACCTCGATCAGAAATCGGAGCTTTGCGACCTTATGATAAATGATTACAGGGACCTGATCGGATGAAGGAGATAAGAGTAGCAGAGAGCTTTAGCGACTCCCGTCTTGACAAGTATCTGATCAGGCTTCTCCCATCTGCCTCGGCCGGATTCATTTACAAGATGCTCCGTAAGAAGAATATCACTCTGAATGGAAAAAAGGCATCCGGAAGGGAACTGCTTAGAGACGGAGATCTGATAAGGATATTTTTTTCTGACGAGACCTTTGAGAAGTTTTCGAGGAAGGAGCAGATATGCTCCTCTGAGGGTGTCCTGCTGGCGGAGACAGACATACTCTATCAGGATAAGGACATTATGGCAGTCCACAAGCCTGCCGGGCTTTTGTCCCAGTCCAACAGGCCTGGAGGCGACTGTCTTAATGCGCGTATCATTTCTTATCTTGCTTCAGAAGGTGAGTTATCGTCTGATTTTACTCCATCTATAGTAAACAGGCTGGATGCGGCGACAAGCGGAATCGTCCTTTTCGGAAAGACCTATCATGGAGTGAGGCTTCTTACAGAGATGATCCGCGAGAGAAGGATAGTAAAGACCTATAAGTGTATCTGCCATAAGACATTTGAAGAGAAAGTGACTGTCACTTCATATCTTAAGGAGCTTTCCGGAAACAGGGTGTCTGTTACAGCAGAAAGGACAGACGGCAGCAAAAGGATAATCACTGAATTCATACCTGAAAAAAGGCTTTGTGGCTACACTTTGCTTACAGTGATACTTCATACAGGAAGGAAGCATCAGATCAGGGCCCAGCTGGCTGCCCTTGGATTTCCTGTCGCAGGAGATTCCAAATACGGACATGATAGCGGACGGCTTTATCTACATGCTTATTCTGTTGAAATACCAGGGATAGGACAGATAGTGGATCTGCTTCCAGAGGAATTCGGGAGGTTTATAAATGCCCACCTTTAATTCACGCGGACTAAGAGGCTCGTCACTTGAAGAGTGTGTAAATCATACAAATGAGACGCTACGGTCAGAGGGCCTGGCTCTGATCCAGAAAATCCCGACTCCTATAACTCCGGTAGATATAGATAAGGAAAGCAGGCAGATAAGACTTGCTTATTTCGATAAGAAAAGTACAGTCGACTATATAGGAGCGGTACAGGGAATACCGGTCTGCTTTGACGCAAAGGAATGCAATACTGATTCCTTTCCCCTTCATAATATCCATGAGCATCAGATGACCTTTATGGAGGACTTTGAGAGACAGGACGGTATAGCCTTTTTCCTGATATTTTTCAGCAAGAGGGAGATGTATTACTATATGCGCTTCGAGGAGGCTCTTACATTCTGGAACAGAGGAAGAAGCGGAGGCAGGAAAAGCGTTCCCATAAATGAGCTTAGCAGGGATTTTTTCTTCTCGTCCTCGAATGGATATTTTCTTCCCTATCTTGATATGATAAATCAGGACCTTGACGTGAGGAGACAGATGGAAGGTGCGACTTGACAAACAGAGAATATTTCTATATAATTCTATCTTGTGCTAATACGTTACTATACTAAAGCAAAAGGAGAAAAGATGAACAGTCTTTTACATACGCCTGAGGGCGTTAGAGACATCTTAGGAGATGAGTGTCAGAAAAAGAACTATGTTATGAAGGCTCTTACATCGCTGCTCTTTTCATACGGATATGATCAGGTAGAGACACCGATGTTTGAGTTTACCGATACATACAGTGAGTCCTATGGCTCTACCCCGGAGAGGGATATGTTCCGTTTCTTTGACAGGGATGGAAATACTCTGGCCCTTCGGCCTGATTTTACTCCATCTATAGCAAGACTTACTGCCAGGTTCTTTTCAGACACAAAGGAGACGATCAGACTCTGCTATCAGGGAAATGTATTCAAGAACCGTCATTCTCTGCGCGGAGAGATGAGCGAGCAGACTCAGGTCGGGGCTGAGATGATCGGTGATTCATCGATAGAATCAGATGCAGAGATGATCTCTATTATAGTAAACGGATTCCTTTCAGCTGGTCTGAGTAAGTTTCAGATAAGCATAGGTCATGCCGATATATTCAACGGGCTTATAGAGGCTGCAGGCTTTTCGTCTGATGAGGAGAAGGATGTGCATGACTTTGTATCCAACAAGAATTTCTTCGGCCTGTCAGAATATCTTACACAAAAGAAAGTGGACCAGGATCTGCAGTCTCTTTTTTCACTTCTGTCAAAGATCTTTATGAATCCTGACGAATGGAAGGATTCTCTTGAGATGGCCAGGAATTATCCTCCTGTATACAATGCTCTGTCACATCTCTATCAGATGAACGAGCTTTTAAGTGCCTATGGTGTCGAGGACTATGTTAGCTTTGACCTTGGACTGGTAAGAAGTCTGAATTATTACACAGGTATAATCTTCGCGGGCTATACCCTTGGAAGTGGAAAGCCAATAGTAACTGGAGGCCGTTATGACAGTCTGCTGGGCCATTTCGGTGCTGACCGTCCTGCCATTGGATTTGCGATCCTTGTTGATGAGCTTCTTCTGGCGATTGACAGACAGCATATAGAACTTCCTATCGAGAATGCCAAGATCCTACTCCTCTATCCAAGGAATCAGGTGAAGAGTGCGATCAGGAAGGCTGACTCATTAAGAAAGGCCGGAAACCGCGTCCTCATGCATTCATATAACGATACAGATCACAAGAACAAGCTCTGTATCAAATATGCGTCATTTACTATAATGGAGACAGGAGGCGAGAAATGAGCTACAGGGATGAGATGATAACAGTTGCATTAGGAAAAGGCCGGCTTGCAAAGAAGGCCATGGCTCTTTTTGACAATATAGGCCTGGGCGTCGAGGAGATACACGACCCTGATACCAGAAAGCTTATCTTTACAAACGAAAAGGAGAATATCAGATATTTCCTCTCAAAGGGGCCTGATGTACCGACCTATGTCGAGTATGGCTCGGCAGATATAGGAATAGTCGGAGAGGATACTATCCTTGAGGAGAACAGAAATATATATGAGGTATTCGACTTAGGCTTCGGCAAATGCAGGATGTGTATAGCAGGACCTGAATCGGCCAGAAGTCTTCTGGATTCCTCACATCTCATCAGGGTTGCCACAAAGTATCCCAGAATAGCCAAGAATTATTTCTACAATCAGAAGCATCAGACAGTAGAGATAATAAAGCTTAACGGAAGTATAGAGCTTGCGCCTATAGTAGGGCTTTCTGAGGTGATCTGTGATATAGTAGAGACAGGAAGTACCTTAAAGGAAAACGGACTTGTCGTGCTGGAGGAGGTAGTTCCTCTCTCAGCCAGGGTTGTAGTGAACCAGGTATCAATGAAGATGAAAAATGCCAGGATCACAGAGATAATAAATGCTTTACAGAAGGAGATAAGAAATGCAGATTGAAAAGCTAAATGAGGATAATATCAAAACCCTTCTTACCAAGCTTTTGAAGAGAAGCCCGATAAGCTACGGCAGCTATGAATCATCGGTTAAAGAGATAATCGATCAGGTACGTACCCAGGGAGACCAGGCTGTGTTTTCTCTCGAAAAAAAATTCGACAAGGCTAGCCTCAATCCGTCAAATATCCGTGTGACAAAGGAAGAAATCGAGGAGGCATACTCAAGAGTTGACGAAAAGCTTCTTACTGTAATAAGACGTTCTCTTAAGAATATCAGATCATTCCATGAAAAGCAGAAGCAGAACAGCTGGTTTACGACCGATGAACGCGGGATCTTTCTGGGACAGAAGGTTACACCTATAGCAGTGGCAGGTGTATATGTTCCTGGAGGAAAGGCTGTATATCCATCATCTGTACTTATGAATATAGTTCCTGCCAAGGTAGCCGGAGTACCTAGAATAGTAATGTGCACTCCTCCAGGGCCTGACGGAAAGGTCTATCCATCTACACTTGTTGCAGCAAATGAAGCCGGAGCAGATGAGATCTATAAGGTCGGCGGAGCACAGGCTATAGCAGCAATGGCATTCGGAACCGAGTCCGTTCCTAAGGTCGATAAGATAGTAGGTCCTGGAAATATATATGTTGCTCTGGCAAAGAAAGCTGTATTCGGCTATGTAAGCATAGATTCCATAGCCGGACCGTCAGAGATCCTTGTGCTGGCGGATGAGACTGCAGATGCACATTTCGTAGCAGCAGATCTGCTTTCACAGGCAGAGCATGATGAGCTTGCTTCAGCTATCCTTATCACTACAAGCGAGGAGCTTGCGAAAAAGGTAGACGAGGAGATCGAGGGCTATCTGCCTAAGCTTTCCAGAGAGGAAATAATAAGAAAGTCCCTTCAGAATTATGGTCATCTGTTTGTGGCAGAGACAAAGGAGGATGCAATAGCAGCTGTAAATCAGATAGCATCAGAGCATCTTGAGATAGTAACTGCTGATCCTTTCCTTGATATGACGAAGATAAGAAATGCAGGAGCCATTTTCCTCGGGACCTGGTCCTCAGAACCATTGGGAGATTATTTTGCCGGACCAAACCATGTCCTTCCTACCAATGGAACCGCAAAATTCTTCTCAGCCCTCTGTGTTGATGATTTCATAAAGAAGTCAAGTGTGATATCATATTCTAAGGAGGCTCTTGAAGAAATAGCAGGAGATATCGAGGATTTCGCTGAGTGTGAGAGACTGACAGCTCATGCGAATTCCATAAGAGTACGTTTCGAGGATAAGTGATGACAAGAAAAGCTTCTGTAAACAGAAAGACAAGAGAAACCGATATAAAGGCAGTTATAGATCTCGATGGAAGCGGCATTTATCAGATAGATACAGGGATAGGCTTCTTCGATCATATGCTGAGCGGCTTTGCAAGACATGGCTTCTTTGACCTTAGCCTTTCATGCAAGGGAGATCTCGATGTCGACTGCCACCATACAATAGAGGACTGTGGTATAGTCTTAGGTCAGGCGATCGCTAAGGCTCTTGGAGATAAGGAAGGGATAAGGAGATTCGGATCCTCACTTCTTCCTATGGATGAAGCCCTTGTGCGCTGTGTGATAGATCTTAGCGGCAGGCCTTATCTGGTATTCAATGAGGAGTTCTCAAATGACAGGGTAGGAGACTTCGATACTGAGATGGTAAGGGAATTTTTCTATGCCATTTCCTATTCGTCGATGATGACCCTGCATATAGATGAGCTTCATGGAGAGAATTCCCATCACCTGATCGAGGCTAGCTTCAAGGCTTTCGGAAAGGCCCTGCACGAGGCAGTGACTATAGATCAGAATATAAAAGGCGTATTGTCAACAAAAGGGAGTCTGTAATGGAACATAAGAGTATAATCGCAACGATCTATATCAGGAATGGAAGAGCTCTTCTTCATAAGGATGATCCAGATCAGACAGTCGATCTTATCGAGCTTGCAAGATCATACAATGACAGCGGAGTGGACAAGATCTTTCTTGTCGACCTGTCTAATGATGAGTCAGAGCATATGACTAATCTGATCGCGATAAGAAATGTAAACAGAAACATAGATATAAAGACCTGCGGCAGCGGTAATATAAAAAGAGAGGATGATATCAAGCTTTTCTTCTTTGCCGGCTGCACTGAGGTAGCCTTAAACGGAGGCAAGCCAGAGACCATAGAGCTTGTAAAAAAGGCAGCGGCTCGTTTTGGCAAGGATAAGATACTGGTATCAGTAGATACAGTTAATTTTGCCTTTAAGACCAGGGATTTCATCAATGACTGTGTACATGAGCTTGTGCTTATGAATCCGGATCTGGTAAAGGGCCTTGAAAATATAACAGATATTCCTTATATCCTTAAGCAGGATGACTATGATCTGGACAGAATCACCGGTCTTCTGGAGTCTGAATGCATAAGGGGCATATACGGAAGCTTCATAAATGAAGACGATACAGATATAATGCAGCTTAAGTCAGATCTGGCTGACAGAGGGATAGTAATGGACAACTTCAACCCCAAGCTGCAGTGGAAAGACTTAAAGGTTAACAGTGACGGACTTGTGCCTGTCATAGCCCAGGATTACCAGACAGGACAGGTATATATGCTTGCCTATATGAACGAGGAGGCATTCAATACCACTATCCGTCTTGGCAAGATGACCTACTGGAGCAGATCGAGGCAGGAGCTATGGACCAAGGGACTTACAAGCGGTCATATCCAGTATGTAAAGAGTCTTACGGCTGACTGCGATTATGATACGATCCTTGCCAAGATAAGCCAGGTCGGAGGAATTGCCTGCCATACCGGATCACCGTCATGCTTCTTTAATGAGATCATAAAGAAGGAGTATATAGAGAGATCGCCTCTTCGGATATTTGAAAACACCTACAATCTGATCAAGGAGCAGAAGGAGTCCGAGGGAGAGACCTATGCCAGGCAGCTCTTCAAGGGCGGTATTGACGAGGTGCTTAAGAAAATTGGAGAGGAAGCGGCAGAGGTAATAATAGCCGGCAAGAACAATGGCGACACAGAGGCTATATATGAGATAACAGACCTTATCTATCATCTGATGTTTCTTATGATCGACAAGGGCATTTCCTGGGAGGAGATCACAAGAGAGCTGTCCCAGAGATAAGATCGCGATTAGGATAAAATGAGAAATTCTGCACTAACTGATGAAATCCTGATGCAGGTTGAGCAGCCTGCAAGGTATATAGGAAATGAAATAAATTCCACTATGAAAGACAAGTCGAAGATCGATCTTCGGTTTGCCTTTTGCTTTCCTGATGTATATGAGGTCGGGATGAGCCACCTTGGAATTAAGATCCTCTACGAGATGTTTAACAAGAGAAGTGACGTCTGGTGCGAGAGGGTCTTTTCTCCATGGCCTGACCTTGCTTCTATAATGAAGGAGAGAGGGATCCCTCTGTTTGCGCTTGAATCCCAGGATCCGATCAGTGAATTCGATTTTCTGGGTATAACGCTCCAATATGAGATGTGCTATACAAATATCCTTCAGGCGCTTGATCTCTCAGGCATTCCCTTTCATTCAACTGATCGGAGGGAGGAGGATCCTATAGTGGTAGGAGGCGGTCCATGCGCCTACAATCCAGAGCCTGTAGCAGAGTTTTTTGACCTCTTCTATATAGGAGAGGGAGAAAAACAGTATGACAGGCTGTTCGATCTCTATATCTCAATGAAAAAGGGTGGCAGCTACAGCAGAAGAGAATTCTTACGAAAAGCAGCAGCTATTCCAGGTATATATGTGCCCTGTCTTTATCATGTTAGCTACAGTGAAGACGGTACTATAGAAGACTTTTCTCCTACAGAGGATGGTCTGCCGGAAAAGATCATGCGACAGGTCGAGATGGATATGGACCATGCTCCTTATCCGATGAAGCCTGTCATTCCTTATGTCAGATCGACACAGGACAGGGTGGTGCTTGAGGTGATGAGAGGCTGCATAAGGGGATGCAGGTTCTGTCAGGCAGGAATGGTATACAGACCATGCAGGCAGAAGTCCCTTGATGTACTAAAGAAATACGCTGTTGAACTGTTTAGGAATACCGGCTATGATGAGATATCCCTAAGCTCGCTTTCAACAAGTGACTTCGAGGAGCTGCCTGAATTCCTTGATTTCCTGATAGAAGAGTGTGACAGGAGAAGGATCAATATCACTCTTCCTTCGCTGCGTATAGATGCCTTTTCGCTTGATGTGATGAGTAAGGTCCAGGATGTAAGGAAGAGCTCACTTACCTTCGCTCCTGAGGCAGGAAGCCAGAGGATGAGGGATGTGATAAACAAGGGGCTTACTACAGAGGAAATCATGAAGGGAGCCTCTGACGCCTTCCTCGGAGGCTGGAAAAAGGTAAAGCTCTATTTCATGCTTGGCCTTCCTACAGAGACCGAGGATGATATGCGCCAAATACCTGATCTGGCTCAGGAAATAGCTCATCTCTATTATGAGACCCTACCTGACAAGGCGACAAGAGGCGGCAGATGCCAGATCACGATTTCGACCTCCTTCTTCGTGCCAAAGCCCTTCACTCCATTCCAGTGGGCCGCAATGTGCCCGGCGGAGGAGTATCTGAGGCGGGCAAGAATAGTAAATCACAGGATGAAGGAGGAACCTAATCATAAATGCCTGTCATATCAGTGGCATGAGGCAAAGACCACTGTTCTTGAGGGTGTTTTCGCAAGAGGTGACAGAAAGATAAGCAGGGTGATAGAATACGCATACAGACATGGTGCCTGCTTTGATGCCTGGAATGAATTCTTCAGACCTGAGATCTGGGATATGGCTTTCACGGCATGTGGAGTTGATCCTGATTTCTATACACTTAGGAAAAGAGAACTGGATGAGATCCTGCCATGGGATTTCATTGATACAGGAGTAAGCAGAAGGTTCCTTGAGAATGAATGGAAGAAGGCAACAGGAGAAATGACGGTGACTCCGAACTGCCGTAATAGCTGCTCGGGCTGCGGCTGCACGAGATTTTGCTCAGGAGTCTGCGTAGCAGGGAAATAAGGATGGACATAAGGATCAGATTCAGTAAATTCGGACCAGTAAAATACATAGGGCATCTGGACCTGATGAGATATTTTCAGAAGGCTCTTCGTAGGAGTGATCTCCCAATCACATATACAAAGGGATTCTCTCCTCATCCGGTCATGTCCTTTGCGGCTCCTCTTGGCGTAGGTATCACCAGTGAGGGAGAATATATGGATATCTCCCTTGAAGAGGAGATCGAGGTGGAGAAGATAAGGGACATACTAAATGCCCAGATGGCTTATGGTATAGAGATCATTTCTGTAGCAAAACGAAGCAGTAACAAGAAGGCCATGGCAGAGCTTGCGGCAGCCTCATATATAGTTTTCTTCAAGAGGATAAATGGAGGTATCAGGATAGATAAGGACCTTATAAGTGACCAGATCGATAAAAGGATAAGCAATGCATCCTCTCTTGTTGTTACAAAGGAAACGAAGAATAGCAGCAGACAGGTAGATCTGATACCTCTTATCTATCAGATCAGCTGTCTGGATTGCTTTCCTGTTGATAAGCGAGACCACTATCTGCCTGACTGGGAGCATAATGGATTTCTGCTTGGAGAGGAGGATCCGGCTGTCTATATGAAGGTATCTGCCAGAAGCTCAGATAATCTGAGGCCGGAGCTTCTAATGAAGACTCTTCTTCAGCCATATGCAGATGAGGAGGCATACATTCCTGGAATACACAGACTTGATATGTTCCGGGAGGACCAGGGAGGGCTTGTTTCCTTTGGTGAAGGGGACTTATCAAATGGATAGGGAATGCTTTCTTGTATATGACTCCTACAGGTTTTCCGGAAGGGATTTCATGGTCCTCGCCTGCTTTGGTGCAGAGGACAGAAGACTTTTATATATAAGATTTTTTGATGAATCAGACAGAAGCCTGGTAGGAAAAGTATATGTGGCAAGGGTTGAAAAGCACATAGCTGGCATCGGGGTCTTCCTTGTCACACCTGATTCACATGTCTTTGTAAGGGAAAAGGACAGTAGGGCTGTTGTCTATATCAAAAGGCAGAGCCAAAAAAAGGAGCTTTCTCAGGGAGATCTGGTCCTTGTCCAGATAGAAAGGGATGCGATAAAAAGCAAGGAGCCTCTCGGCGGTTTTGTAATTACTATAAAGACCCCTTATTTTCTCCTGAAACGTCCTGGAGAGGGCATCTCCTTTTCAAAAAGGCTTAGTGCTTCTGACAGGGAAAGACTCTCTACAATTAGACATGCAGACGGAGCCCTTCTGTTAAGGACTGCTGCGGGGGAGGCTGACCCTGTCTGGCTTAAGCAGGCTATAGGGGAGGCAGGGGAGACGCTTGATGGGATCCTTGCAGACGGAGCCAACCACACAGGACCGGCTCTTGTCTGGCAGGATAATGATCTTTTGAACAGACTTATGTCTGCCTTTCCTTTTGCAAGAAACCATCTTTTTGTAAGCAGGATCATTTCATCAGATAAGTCAGTATGTGACAGGCTGGGAGAGATCTCAAGACTTTATCAGGACCAGGGCCTTGGCCTCCTTGATCTGTACAGGATAAGAACCATAACGGATGATCTCCTTAAAAAGGAGGTCTGGCTCAGATCGGGTGCCAATATAGTGATAGAGCAGACAGAGGCGCTTACTGTTATCGATGTGAACAGTGCGAAGGCCGGCAGATCAGATGCATTTTCTATAAATATGGAGGCTGCTCGGGAGATCATGACCCAGATAAGGCTTAGGAATATTTCTGGTATAATAATTACTGACTTCATGAAAATGGATTCTGACCAGCAGAGGAGCTCTGTTATGTCTGTAATGAGACAAATGGGCCAGATGGATTTCGCCAGAGTTACTGTGGAGGGATTTACGAGGTTAGGTCTCCTCGAAATGACAAGAGAGAAGCTTTTTGCGTCTGTAAATCAGACCTTGACAGGAAGAATTAATTATGATACTATATCTAGCGTTGACGCCCAGTGAGGTAGGATAAGTCTGTCATGATGACAGCGCCATAGCTGGCGGAGGGAACAGTTTGTTTCAGTACAGGAGGTATAGATGTACGCAATAATCGCAACAGGTGGAAAACAGTATAAGGTCTCAGAGGGAGACGTTATCAGAGTTGAGAGGCTCGGCAAGGCAGAGGGAGACAAGGTTACATTTGATCAGGTCCTTCTGGTAGGTGGAGACGAGACAAAGGTCGGAGATCCTACAGTCAGCGGAGCTACAGTTGATGCTTCAGTTGTAAAGGAAGCAAAGGCTAAGAAGGTCATCGTTTACAAGTATAAGCCGAAGACCGGATATCATAAGAAGAATGGTCATCGTCAGTGCTTTACAGAGGTTAAGATCGAGAAGATCAATGCTTAATGGTCAGAGTAACTATTCACCGGTCACCAAATGGAGCCTATCTGGGCTTCGAATCAGAAGGGCACGCTGATTATGCTTCATTCGGGAAGGATATAGTATGTGCTGCCGCATCTGTGCTTATGATCAATACTATAAACAGTATCGAGCTGTATACCCCAACTGTCGAGGACTATAAGTCAAGGGACGACGGAGGATATCTTACAGTCGTTTTTCCGACAGGCACAGAGGAGAAGGCAAAGCTGCTTCTTGATTCAATGGTATCGGGACTTAAGCAGATAGAGATGAGATACGGGAAGGAGCATCTTTCCGTTGAATTTAAGGAGGAATAAATATGTTAGAGTTAAATCTTCAGTATTTCGCTCATAAGAAAGGAATGGGATCGACAAAGAACGGTCGTGATTCCGAGTCAAAGAGATTAGGCGCTAAGAGAGCTGACGGACAGTTCGTAAAGGCTGGAAATATCCTTTACAGACAGCGTGGCACCAGGATCCATCCTGGAACAAATGTTATGAAGGGCGGGGATGACACCCTCTTCGCTACAGTTGATGGAGTTCTTCGTTTCGAGCGTAAAGGCAGAGACAAGAAGGTTGCCAGCGTTTATCCTGTAGCCGAGTAATTTTTTACCTTGAGTATTAAGGCCTGATCTGCTATAGAGCCAGATCAGGCTTTCTTTTTCTATATAAGGGAGTGCATTATGTTTGCAGACCGAGCCAGAATAATAATCCAGTCCGGTAAAGGCGGAAACGGACATGTAAGCTTCAGACGTGAGAAATATGTACCTGCCGGCGGTCCTGACGGAGGAGACGGAGGCAGAGGCGGAGATATCATTTTTGAGGTTTCCGACCGTGTGAATAATCTGTCTGACTATCGCCAGAGAAGGAAGTTTGCCGCCACAGACGGGCAAGAGGGCGGGAAAAAGAAATGTCACGGTAAGGACGGACAGGATCTGGTCCTTTATGTCCCTCAAGGCACCGTAGTAAAGGAGGCCCAGACCGGTCAGGTCATCTGTGATATGAGCGGGGATAATAAAAGAGTGATCGTCCTGAAGGGAGGCAAGGGCGGGATAGGGAATATGCATTTTGCCACCTCTACAATGCAGGCCCCGAAGTACGCCAAGCCAGGCGGCGAGGCCAAGAGTCTCGAGGTCATACTTGAGCTTAAGCTTCTGGCTGATGTAGGACTGGTAGGATATCCTAACGCCGGCAAATCTACTCTTTTATCCAGGCTCTCAAATGCAAAGCCAGAGATTGCCGATTATCCTTTTACTACACTTAATCCCATACTCGGGGTTGTAGATCTGCCGGGAGGAGGAAGCTTTGTAATGGCTGATATCCCGGGGATCATAGAGGGTGCTTCGGAGGGTGTAGGCCTGGGCCTCGAGTTTCTTCGCCATATAGAAAGATGCAAGGTTCTCATACATATGGTAGACATTTCCGGAGTAGTAAGAGAGGATCCTGTAAAGGACATCACAGACATTAATCTGGAGATGGCCTCTTATTCAAAGGAGCTTCTTGACAAGCCTGTGATCATTGCTTTAAACAAGGCTGATACCAGACCTGATGATGCAGAGGAGCTTAGAAAAAAGGTCGAGGATACCTTCCACAGAAAGACCTTTACCATATCTGCTGTCACAGGCCAGGGAGTAAAGGAGCTTGTATCCGAGGTAGTAAAAGAGCTTGATGAGTACAAGGATACAAGTGTTATCTATCAGTCAAACTTCAACCCGGATGAATTTTTCAAGGAAGACGACAGCTTTACTGTGACTGTGAATAAGGACGGTGAATATGAGGTCGAGGGTCCTAAGGTCCTCAAGATGCTTGGCTTTACCAACCTTGACTCAGAGAAGGGTTTTGCTTTTTTTCAGAAATTCTTAAAGGAGCAGGGCATCCTGAAGAGGCTTGAGGAAATGGGGATCACTGATGGAGACACTGTCAGGGTCTATGGACACGTGTTTGAATACTATAAGTAGGATGGATTATTCAGTATGAATGATATTACTAATAAACAAAGAGCTTATCTGGCCGGACTTGCAGCTAAAATGTCTCCAGTATTTCAGGTCGGTAAGGCTTTGGTTACTCCTGAGATCGTAAATGCCATTGATGAAGCGCTTGAGAAGAGAGAGCTTATAAAGATCTCTGTGCTAAAGAACTGCAATGAGACTCCGGCCTCTGTGGCTGCCATGATCAGTGAAAGGACAAAATCTACTCTTGTCCGGGTGATAGGAAGGAAGTTCGTTCTATACAGACCGGCAAAGAAGCCCGTAATAGAGCTGCCAAGATGAAAAAGATAGGAATCCTTGGAGGAACCTTCAATCCATTTCACAAGGGTCATCTGTATATTGCCAATGCTGCATATACTCAGCTGGGACTCGATCTGGTATATATAATGCCATGCGGTATACCGCCGCATAAGGACATGGACTCATCTGTCACCAGATATCAGAGGATGTCGATGTGCCAGAAGGTCTGCAGCAATTATCCCTATCTCAGGCTCCTTGATACGGAGCTTAAAGAGGACGGTCCAAGCTACAGCTACAGGACTCTTGAGCGGATAAGGGAGGGCCATACTGACTGGGAGCTTTACTTTATCATTGGTGAGGATTCACTTGACCAGTTCTCTACCTGGAAGCATCCGGAGCTTATAGCTCAGTCGGCAAGTCTTGCTGTTGCCATTAGAAGAGCGGGTAAGAGGGCCGGAATAGATAAGGTATGTAAGGCTATAAGAGAAGAATATGGAGCCAGGATCTTTCTTCTGGATTCTGACTATATAGATGTATCTTCTACAGAGATAAGACATATAATAAGAGAAAAGCGGGATGGAGTCGAGCAGACTCTTGCTTCCCTGATCCCGGCAGAGGTGCTTTCCTTTATCAGGGAACACCGTTTATATAGTAATGGAGGAATAGAATTGTCACCGAAGAAGGATATAAAACCAAGTGATTTTCCAAGGCTTAAGGCTGATATTGAGAAGAAGCTTGAAAAGAAGCTCAAGCCATCAAGATATATGCATACTATTGGTGTAGCATATACTTCGGCCTCTCTTGCAATGGCTAACGGCTATCCTATGGATATTGCCTTTATCGCCGGACTTCTTCACGACTGTGCCAAATACATGTCACCATCTGAGCTTTATGCCTTCTGCGAAAAGAAGGACATTGAGATCTCCGCTGCTGAGAAAAAAAGTCCTCAGCTCCTCCATGCCAAGGCTGGTGCTTATCTTGCTGAAAAAGATTACGGTATCACCGACAAGGACATCCTTCATGCCGTAAAAGTTCATACTACAGGCTGTCCTGAGATGAATCTTCTAGATCAGATACTTTTTACCGCTGACTATATAGAGCCGAATCGTGACAAGGCAAGGAGACTTACCGAGATCAGACAGGCAGCATTTAAGGATCTTAGGCTTGCGATCGAAATGATCCTGTCGGATACGATCGAATATCTGAAGGAAACGGGTAAGGAGATAGACCAGACGACATATAAGACCTATGAATGGCTGAAAGTTTCGAGATGAGAGCGAGCCATAGGCGAAGCTCGAATCCGAAACGAAGCCGTTCTTTGAGATTAATGAGAGCGAGCCATAGGCGAAGCTCGAATTTAGCGAAAAGAACTTCCTTGACCGAAAGCCTGTAGATGAGAGCAAGCTGAAGGCGAAGCTCGAGGCTGAAAGTTTCGAGGTGAGAGCAAGCTGAAAGCGCAGCTCAAGCCACAAGCGAAGCCGTATACTAACCCCTAATACAAGGAAATAACATATGAACAATACTCTTGAAATCGTAAAAACAATAAAAGAAGCCCTTGAAGACAAGAAGGGCGAGGATATAGACATCCTTGATATCTCCGGTGTGACTGTCGTCGGAGACTATTTCGTCGTTGCCAGTGCAGATAATCTGGTGCAGTTGTCTGCTATGAAGGATGAGGTAGAGGAAAGGCTATATAAGGACTATAAGCTTAGCCCAAAAAATGTCGAAGGAAAGAGAGGATCGTCATGGATCCTTATTGATTATGGTGAGGTGATCGTGCATCTCTTTACCAGAGAGGACCGTGCCTTCTATGATCTTGAAAGGATCTGGAAGGATGGGCGTAGAGTTGAGGTCTAGGGCCAGGGTCGAAACTACTGCTTTATGTCTGCTGATGGTAACGATCCATCTTTTCTGGGAAGGGAAAGACGGGAACTATACAGAGTCTGCACCATCGGATGATCTGTGGGAGGAAGAAGGCTAGAAGAGAGAGGGTATAGGGGCTAGGAAAATAGTTTTTAATCTGAAATATCATACAAAACCATACACTTTAAGCCATAGTAAAAGAATGCTTGATACAGCTCCTTGACATCAATCTAAGACCAGAATCCCTCTACCCTGCTCCTAGCCACTAAAACATAACCCCTACTTCTCCTCGAACAGCCTCAGGACCCCGAAGACCTTGCCGAGGATCTGGCAGTCAGGGACAATGATCGGATCCATATGATCATTCTCTGGCTGGAGTCGGATATGGCCTTCCTCCCTGTAGAAGGTCTTTACTGTTGCGGAATCATCGACCAGAGCGACTACCATGTCTCCATTCTCGGCAGTGGAGCAGCGTGAGACCATGATCGTGTCGCCGTCGAGAATGCCGGCATTTATCATGGATTCGCCCTTTACACGGAGCATGAAGCTTTCCTTATTAGGAACGTACTCGGCCGGGATTGGGAAGTAAGCCTCTATATTCTGAACAGCGAGAAGAGGCTGGCCTGCTGCGACACTTCCGATCAGAGGGATGTTTGTCACCTCACGACGGCTGAGATTAAAGGCATCATCTAAGATCTCTATAGCACGAGGCTTGGTCGGGTCTCTTCTGATATAGCCGTTCTTCTCAAGAGTATTGAGATGTGAGAATACAGATGAGGTAGACTTCAGGCCTACTGCCTCACAGATCTCGCGGACTGATGGCGGATAGCCCTTGTTCAGGATCTCACTCTTTATGAAATCGAGAATGATCTGCTGCTTCTTCGTGATCTTTCCGTAGCTCATATTACTGTCCTCCTTATTACTGACTTTTTCTATAAGATACTAGCATTATACCATATCGAACATAGGATTTCAAACGTTTTTTCGAAAAGCCTGTTCTGAAAATCACAAAAAAATCATTGACATTAGTGCGGGAAAGTGATAAATTATTCTTTAAGTTAAACATAGTTATTCTATAGGAATTAAAGGATATTATGAGAAGAAAATTATCATTACTGCTTTTGACATCGATACTTATGTCACTGGTGCTGACTGGCTGCGGCTTAAACAGGGATAAGGACGGCAATACCACGTCTGAGCGGGTCACACTTATCAATGTCTCCTACGATCCTACCAGAGAGCTGTATGAATCCTATAACAGATATTTCGAGCGGAAATGGAAGAAGAGCACAGGACAGAGCCTTGATGTAATACAGTCCCACGGCGGAAGCGGAAAGCAGGCGCTTGAGGTGGCGAACGGATTAAAGGCCGATGTGGTTACCCTTGCCCTTGCCTACGATACCGATTCCATTGCAAAAAGCGGTCTTATAGCCAGTGACTGGCAGAAAAGGCTGCCGGACAACAGTTGTCCCTATTATTCTACTATAGTTTTTCTGGTAAGGAAAGGAAATCCCAAGCATATAAGGGACTGGGACGATCTGGTAAGACCGGATGTCTCTGTATTGACTCCGAATCCCAAGACATCAGGCGGAGCGAGATGGAATTATCTGGCAGCCTATGCCTATGCCCTTGAAAAATATGATAATGACAGTACAAAAGTATTTGGCTTCATGCGGGACCTGTATAGAAATGTATCCGTCCTTGATTCCGGAGCGCGCGCATCCACAACCTCCTTTACAGAGAACGGACAGGGAGATGTGCTTATATGCTGGGAGAATGAAGCCTATCTGACGGAGAAGAACGATAAGGGTGATTATCAGATGATCTACCCTTCGGTAAGCGTAAAGGCAGAAACACCTGTAAGCATAGTTGATTCAGTCGTGAAAAGTCATGGCACTAAAAAAATAGCAGAGAATTACCTGAAGGGCCTCTATGATGAGAGGGCACAGGAAATCTGTGCAAGGAATTATTACAGGCCTTCTGATCAGAGGGTACTTGACAAATACAAGAAATACTTCCCGACAGATTTCAGGATGGTTACTATAGATGACTTGGGCGGATGGGAGAAGGTAGCGAAGAAACATTTCTCCAATGGAGGTATATTCGACAGGATATACAGCTGAGACAGAAAGGTTTGGTCAAGAGATGGAAAGCAGCACAAAAAAGATAATACCAGGATTCAGGCTGACATTCGGGATTACAGTCACTTTTCTTGGGCTCCTGGTAATCCTTCCCTTATCATATATAGTTATATATACTCTTAAGCTTTCACCGGAAAGATTCTTTCAGGTGATTTTTTCAAAAAGAGTAGTCACAAGCTTCGCCTTAAGTCTGTCATCAGCTCTTATTGCGACACTTGTAAATACAGTGATGGGAGTAGTGATAGCCTTTGTCCTGGTCAGATATGAATTCCCAGGCAAGAGGATAATGGATGCTCTTATAGAGATACCTTTTGCACTTCCTACTTCTGTAGCCGGGATCTCGCTTACAGCTCTTTATGGTGAAAGGGGTGTCCTGGGGAAGCTTTATTCACATTTGGGTATTTCGGTAGCCTATACAAGACTTGGAATAATAATAGCCCTTACCTTTGTGAGTATTCCTTATGTCGTCCGTTCAGTAGAACCGGTGCTTAACAATCTGGATCATTCTATAGAGGAGGCAGCCGGATCAATGGGAGCCTCACGTTCTCTTATTTTCAGGAGAGTCATATTTCCGGAAATAGCACCGGCTGTATTCTCCGGAGCAGCGCTTTCTTTCGGCAGATGTCTGGGTGAATATGGAAGCGTTGTATTCATTGCCGGCAATATGCCCTATAAGACAGAGATAGTTCCTATCATCATAATGAGCAGACTGCAGGAGTTTAATTACAGTGAAGCCAGTGCTATAGCCTTTGTGATGCTGATCTTCTCATTTATGATACTTTTTATATCGAATATAGTTTCCTCGCATAATATAAAGATAAAGGCAGGTATACGATGAAAGAAAAGGGAAACAGCAAAGCCATTAAATGGTTGCTAATAATTATTTCAGCGGTATTTCTTTTTATCATGGTAATAATGCCACTTTTTACTGTCATTTCTGGTGCATTGCAGAAGGGTCTGGGTTTTTATATAGGAGCCATAACTGATAAATATACCCTGAAGGCTCTTATACTTACCATAAAGGCAGCATTTGCATCGGTTATAGTGACCTCTGTATTCGGACTGATCGCTGCCTGGGCTGTGACAAGGTACTCCTTTCCAGGAAAAAAGATAATAAAGAGCATAATAGATATACCTGTAACGATCTCTCCGGTTATATGCGGTATGATATTTCTGCTTCTTTTCGGAAGGCAGGGCTTTATCTATCCGCTGCTCGACAAGGTCGGGATAGATGTGATCTTTGCTGTACCAGGTATCATAATAGTAACTGTATTTGTGACATTGCCTATGGTCTTTCGTGAGATAGTTCCGGTCCTCGAGGCAAGAGGCACTCAGGAGGAAGAGGCAGCTGCTATGATGGGAGCAGATGGATGGACCATTTTAAGAAGGGTTACATTTCCATCTGTAAAATGGCCATTCATATACGGAATTATCCTGTCTGCATCGAGGGCAATGGGAGAATTCGGAGCAGTGTCCGTAATAAGCGGACACTTGAGAGGCCTTACCAATACGCTTCCTCTTCATATAGAGATACTATTCAATGAGTTTAATACGACTGAAGCCTTTGCGGTTTCGTCGATTCTTGTTATACTTTCCATAGCGCTTATGCTGCTTAGACTATTACTTCAGCAGTACAGCAGCAGAAAAAGAACATGAAAGGAAGGCACTGATATATGTATGTTGCACTTGATGATGTAAATAAGAATTACGGCGATTACAAGGCCTCAGATCATGTCTCCTTTTCAATAGAAAAGGGTAAGCTGACAGGTCTTTTAGGCCCATCAGGAAGCGGAAAGACTACTATACTTCGTATGATAGCAGGCCTTGAAACACCTGATTCAGGGACCATATCAATAGACGGCACTGTAGTAAACGATATTCCTGCAAGCAAGAGGGGGATAGGCTTTGTATTCCAGAATTATGCCCTTTTCTCCTATATGAGTGTCTATGACAATATTGCTTTCGGATTGTCTGTAAAGAAGGTCTCTAAGGATAGGATAAAAAGCAGGGTAAATGAGCTGATCTCCCTTGTAGGTCTTAAGGGGATGGAAAACCGCTATCCATCGCAGCTTTCCGGCGGACAGAGACAGAGGGTGGCCTTTGCAAGAGCCATAGCTCCGGGACCCAAGCTCCTGCTTCTTGATGAGCCATTTGCTGCCATAGATGCAAAGGTAAGGGTGGAGCTTCGCACCTGGCTTAAGGAAATGATAGAGAAGCTCTCTATCACAAGCATCTTCGTGACTCATGATCAGGATGAGGCCATAGAGGTTGCAGACCAGATCATAATTATAGATCATGGAAGGGTCGAGCAGTCGGGTACTCCTGTTGAGATCTACCAGCAGCCCAGAACAGCATTTACTGCATCATTTGTCGGAAATGCGACTGTAATACCTGATTATCACATCTTCAGCCACTTCGAGGATATACATGGGGCCAATACTGCAGTGATAAGGCCCGAATTCCTTCATCTGACAAGGGCAGGAGAGGTCGAGCAGTTCCCTAATTCCTCAGAGGTCGGAACAGTCGAGTCCATCCTCTTCCGTGGAAGCCATATGGAGATAAAGGTCTGGGTCAAGGGCTCACTTCTTACTGTAAACAGACCTATAGAGGAAAGTCGGGTAGAGATTGGCGAAAAGGTGCATATCTTTATATACCAGATATTTGTGACAACCAGGGATAAGGTATATCATCTGAAGAACAAGGCTCTTTATGATGATTCAGTTGTGATCTGATCTGCTGAAAGGAGATATCGATGGATCTTAAGTTATATACGACTGATGTTCTGATAATAGGAGGCGGTACCGCCGGATGTGCAGCTGCTATAAGGCTAAAGGACAGTGGTCTTCGGGTCATAGTCGCTGAAAAGGCAAATATAAAAAGAAGCGGCTGCCTTGCAAGTGGTGTCAATGCCTTAAACGCCTATATTTCAAAGGGACATAGGCCAGAGGACTATGTAGATTATGCTATGAAGGATGCTGAGGGAATTGCCAGGGAGGACCTGCTTCTTTCCATAAGTGAAAGAGTAAATCAGGTCACCTGGAGGCTTGAGGAGGCCGGACTGCCTGTACTTAAGGATAAGAATGGACATTATGCTACCCGTGGCTGGCGCAATGTAAAGATAAACGGAGAGAATATAAAGCCTCTTTTAGCAAAGCAGGTAGATGATGCGCCTCTTGTTACAGTGATAAATCATATCAATATTACTGATTTTATAATAAAGGACAGGAGGGTCTACGGAGCAGTTGGCTTCAACGTCCTCACAAGGCAGGCTGTGGAAATCTATGCTGAGGCTACTCTTATAGCAACAGGCGGAGCTGCCGGAATGTATAAGCCAAATAATCCTGGATTTTCAAGGCATAAGATGTGGTATCCTCCATTCAACACAGGAGCCGGACTGGCTATGGGTATAAGGGCAGGCGCTGAAATGACTACCTTTGAGATGAGATTCGTGGCCCTGCGCTGTAAGGATACCATAGCTCCAACAGGAACTATAGCATTCGGTGTCGGTGCTCCTCAGATGAATGCTAAGGGAGAGGAGTATCAGGATAAGTATGGAAATACTACGTCTGAGAGAGTATATGCCTCTGTCGCTGAAAATATGAAGGGGAACGGCCCTTGCTATCTGAAAACCGAGGGGATCTCGGAGGAAACCGACGATGATCTGATAAAGGCATATCTTAATATGGCTCCCCAGCAGACCCTGAAATGGATGTCAGGCAAATTCCCTTCCGAGGAAAATGTCGAGATAGAGGGGAGTGAGCCTTATGTAGTAGGTGGTCACACAGCGAGTGGCTACTGGGTAAAAAATGACAGAAGCACGACGATAGAAGCTCTTTTTGCTGCAGGGGATATTGCTGGCGGCGCCCCTCAGAAATATGTGACAGGAGCTATTGCAGAGGGAGAGATCGCGGCTGAGGGGATCCTTTCTTATCTGAAGGCGAACTCGAAGAATCGTATGCCATCTCCAAAGACATTTGATAAGGAGGTCGGCAATATAGTAAATGAATATGACAGATTCTTTAAGAATCAGGGTATAGGTTATTCGGAAGACGATCTCGAGGAGACTATGCAGAAGATAATGGATCAGTATGCCGGAGGTATCTCCACCTACTACAGATTCAACGAGGCAGGACTTCGGATTGCTGATAAGAGGATCCGTGATCTGATCAGACTTTCTGATACACTTAGCGCCTGTGATAACTATGAGCTGATGAAGATCTATGAGCTCAGGGAAAGACTTACTGTCTGCCTGGTGCTTATTGCCCATCTTATGGCCAGAAAGGAGACCCGCTGGCCGGTATTTGACTCCAATTCGGACTATCCGGACAAGAGCGAGAAATTCGGGAATTATTTCGTGAATTCTGTTTATAACGATGGTAATGTAAAGATCATCTACCGAAAGATAAAAAAGGAGGACAAAAATTGAGCATAAGGATAAATCCAAAGAAATGCATAGGCTGCAGGAAGTGCGTTGAAGAATGTCCCGGCAATCTTTTCGTGATAGGAGAGGATAACAAGGCTCATATGCGTGACCCAAGAGACTGCTGGGGCTGCGCTACCTGTGTAAAGATCTGTCCCCTTAATGCCATAAGCATGTATCTGGGTGCGGATATAGGCGGAGACGGAACCTCTATGATAGTGAAGCATTCAGGGAATGTGCTTCACTGGATCTTCGAATCACCTGACGGAATGAAGCTTTTTGTGGAGACAGACAGGACAGAATCAAATAAATATTAGTTCGGCCCTAAATCCAACATACTATTTCCTGATCCCTAAATCCTATAAGTATCTTGACAACAGAGGAATTATCTGCTATATTAACATAGTAACCCGATAGGAAATAAGGGATACTAAAATCGATCTGAAAGGAGCTTAAATAAATGAGCGAGAAATCACATCTTGACTCCCTGGAGGCAGAAGCCATATATATTATCAGGGAGGTTGCCGCAGAGTGTGAGAAGCCGGTAATGCTATATTCCATTGGAAAGGATTCATCGGTCATGCTTCACCTTGCATTAAAGGCTTTCTATCCGCAGAAGCCTCCTTTTCCTTTCCTTCATATAGACACCACCTGGAAGTTCAAGGAAATGATAAAGTTCCGCGATGAAACCGCAAAGAAATACGGGTTGAATATGCTCGTATATACAAACGAGGAGGGCAGAAAGAAGGGAATCAATCCTTTCGATAACGGCGCCTCATATACAGACATAATGAAAACACAGGCCTTAAAGCAGGCTCTTACCAAGTATGGCTTTACTGCTGCCTTCGGTGGAGGAAGACGTGATGAGGAGCAGTCAAGAGCAAAGGAGAGGATCCTTTCCTTCCGTAACGCTGCTCAGGCATGGGATCCCAAGAACCAGAGACCTGAGATGTGGAAGCTTTACAATACCATGATCCATAAGGGTGAGAGCATAAGGGTTTTCCCGCTTTCCAACTGGACAGAGAAGGATATCTGGCAGTATATCAAGAGAGAGAATATAGATATAGTTCCTCTCTATTTCGCTGCAGAGCGTCCTTGTGTCGAAAGGGACGGAAACCTTATCATGGTAGATGACGACAGGATGCGCCTTAAGCCTGGTGAGAAGCCTATGATGAAAAAGATCCGTTTCAGAACCTTAGGCTGCTATCCTCTTACAGGTGGATTTGAATCAGACGCCACTACTCTGGACGAGATCATTGAGGAGACACTTGGTGCTGTAGAATCAGAACGTACAAGTCGTGTGATCGATCACGAGGGGGTCGGCAGCATGGAACGTAGAAAGAAGGAAGGATACTTCTAAATGAACGATTTACTAAAATTTATTACTTGCGGATCAGTAGACGATGGGAAATCCACACTGATCGGACACATCCTTTATGATTCAAAGCTTTTATATGCCGATCAGGAAAAGGCTCTGGAGCTTGACTCTAAGGTAGGCAGCAGAGGCGGTAAGATCGATTATTCACTTCTACTAGACGGACTAACAGAAGAAAGAGAGCAGGGCATCACTATAGATGTAGCCTACAGATACTTCACTACCGACAAGAGAAGCTTTATAGTAGCTGACACTCCAGGTCATGAGGAATATACGAGAAATATGGCTGTAGGAGCCTCATTTGCAGATCTTGCAGTTATACTTGTGGATGCCTCACAGGGAGTCCTGGTCCAGACGAGACGTCACAGCCGCATTGCCAGGCTGATGGGCATCAGATACTTCGTCTATGCAGTCAATAAGATGGATCTTGTCGATTACAGCGAGGAGAGATTCAGAGAAATCCAGGACTCTCTTAAGGAGCTTAGCGATACGCTTGGCCTTTCTCATGTGATAAGCATACCTGTTTCTGCCACAGAGGGTGATAATGTCACAAGAAGATCTGACAAGATGAAGTGGTACAGCGGCCCTGTCCTTCTTGACTATCTGGAGAATGTAGAGATCGATCACGGCGAGAATGAAGAGGGCTTCTATATGCCTGTCCAGAGAGTATGCCGTCCTGATCACACATTCCGTGGCTTCGAGGGTCAGATAGAGGCCGGATCTGTAGCAGTCGGAGATCAGATCACTGTTTATCCAAGCCTTGAGAAGGCCAGGGTAAAGGGCATCCTTAAGGCAGCAAAGGAAAGCGATAAGGCCTCTATTGGTTCGCCTGTTACTATCACACTCGACAGGGAGATAGATGTATCCAGAGGAGCTGTTATAGCAAAGGATACCAGTCTTCCTCTTTCAGACAGGGTAGAGGTCGAGCTGCTCTGGATGGATGACGAGGAGCTTACAAAGGGTAAGAATTTCTTCGTGAAGCTTGGGACAAGGCAGATTCCTGGTATAGTTACTGACATCCTTTATAAAACAGATGTAAATACCGGTGAGAGAAAGCCGGCTCGGTCTCTGAAGAAGAATGAGATTGCAAGGGTAGTAGTCGCATTTACTGAAAAGATAGTGGTAGATGAGTTTGAAAAGCACAAGACTCTGGGAGAGCTTATCCTTATAGACAGGATCTCATATATGACAAGTGCCTGCGGAGTAGTAAGGCAGATACTTGATTCTAAGTCAGTCCTTGATGGAAGAGTGACAGCTGAGATAAGAGCCAGACTGCTGGGGCAGAAGGCAGGTGTCTTTGCTCTTTCCGATGCTTCAGATCATATTGATAAGGATACAGCAGAGCTGATCGAGAAAAAACTCCTCGGAAAAGGAAAGCATGTGCTGCTTCTTTCGGAACAGGCTGCTTCATCCGCTGCAATCAGGGCTCTTACCGATGCAGGAATAATCGTCCTTGTATCGGGAAAGGCTTCTCTTTCATCTGAGCCAGGCTACATTGGCCTTGAAAGGGCAGATGGATCGCTTAGTGGTCCCGAGCTTGCGGATAGCGCCGCCGATCAGATAGATGGTCTTACAAATCTCTGATACGGCTTTATAAATGATGATAAAGAGATAAGGATAAGCTCCTTATCTCTTTTTGTGTTATAATCTATTCTATGAGCGAAAGAAAACAGATTAGTATTTCAGTCAGGCGACTGGTAGAATTCATACTAAGATCCGGTGATATTAGCGAGGGCATGCAGATCCGTGATACTCTGGAATCAATGCAGGCCGGAGCTCGTATCCATAAGAAGCTTCAGAGCAGCGCCGGAAGTGACTATCATGCGGAGGTTGCTCTTTCTGTCACTATAGATATGGGGGATTATGATCTGATAGTACAGGGGAGAGCTGATGGGATTATCTATAAGGAAAAGTCAAAAGCATCAGAAAAGGGCATAATGCCTGACTCCCTTAAGGCCTATAGTATTGACAAGGGATTTTTTCCTGAGCTAAAAAGAAGCTTAGGCACGGGGATCGATGAGATCAAGGGAACCTACAGGGATCTGCGTCTTATGAAGGAGCCTGATCCCTTACATATAGCTCAGGCTAAGTGCTATGGCTTTATATTTCTTTTTGCAAATAATCTTAAGGAGACTGATATAACTGTTACCTATTGCAATATCGATTCCGGGGCCATAAAAAGGTTTACATACAGCTATTCGGCTGACCAACTCAGGGAATTTTTTACCGATCTGGTAGAAAAATACAGGAAATGGTCTGACTTTTCCTATAATTTCAGCAGAGAAAGTCTTGATTCCATACACAGGCTTAGGTTTCCGTTTGATTACAGGCCTGGCCAGTTCGATCTTATAGCCTCCGTATACAGAAGCATAGAGCACAAGGGACTGCTTTTTCTGATGGCGCCGACTGGTACAGGAAAGACACTTTCCACTATATTTCCGTCACTTATGGCAGTAGGAGAGGGCATGGCAGATAAGATCTTTTACCTAACTGCAAAGACCATGACCGCAAGAAATGCGCAAAATGCCTTCCTGCTTTTTAAGGAAAAGGGCTACCGGGGAAAGACCGTCTCTCTTACGGCAAAGGAGAAAATGTGCATAAACGATAAGATGGTCTGCGACCCCTTTTTCTGCAAGTATGCAAAGGGACATTTCGACCGGATAAATGATGCCATGTACCAGCTTTTAATAAGCGAGGACATCATTTCCAGAGATATACTTACAGATACCGGGAAAAGGTCCATGGTATGTCCCTATCTGCTCGAATACGATCTTTGTGACTGGTGTGACAATATTATAGGAGACTTCAACTATGTATTTGACCCCAGGGCATATCTCAAAAGATTCTTTGCAGGAGATAACAGCGATCAGTATATATTTCTTATAGACGAGGCCCATAATCTTCCGGAACGTGGCAGAAGGATGTATTCAGCGTCTCTTTCGGCAGGAGAGCTGTTTGCTGTAAGAAAGCAGGTTCCAAAGGGCTTTAGCAAGCTTAGGAGCAGGATAAGTCAGGTAATAAACGCAATAGATAAGATCTGTTCGGACAGGAAAGGGGATTTTATTGCTAAGGATCTCGACAGTCTCATTCCGAAGCTATTAAGGCTAAAGGCCTTCCTTGACGAATTTCTCGACGATGAAAGCAACAGATATGATCAGATCGAGAATCTGAGACAGATGTATTTTAATATTTCTTTTTTCCTTGAGATCTATGAGGAGCTTGATCAGAGATATGTGATAAGGGTGCATTCCGAGGAGAAGAACAGTTCCATAAGGCTCTTCTGCATAGATCCTTCACTTAAGCTGCAGAACAGGCTTGACGCAGCCAGGTCCTCCGTCCTTTTTTCGGCTACCCTTCTGCCGCTTTCATATTACAAAAATCTGTCCTGTACTGTAGAAAAGCCATTTGCTGTCTATGCGAAAAGCTCGTTTTCAAGAGAAAAGAGGCTAATAATAGCTGGAGGTGGAGTTACAAGCCTGTATAAGAGAAGAAGCGATTCAATGTATGCCCGTTATGCCGCTTATATAGAAAAGATAATATCGTCCCATAAGGGCAACTACCTGATATTTGCTCCATCCTATGCGATCATTGAACAGATCAGTGAAAGAATGGATAAGGGAAAAAACTATATACTGCTTCAGACTCCTGAGATGACAGAGGATGACAGGGATGGCTTTCTTGATGAATTCAAGAAGGAGAGAAAGACTTCTCTTGCCGCCTTTGCTGTCGCCGGAGGGATTTTTTCCGAGGGGATAGACCTGACCGGAGAAAGCCTTATCGGGGTAATAATAGCAGGTGTCCCTCTGCCTCAGGTGAATTTCACCCAGACCATATTAAGCGACTATTATGACCGCCTCTATGGGAAGGGCTTTGATTATGCCTATCTCTATCCGGCTGTAAGCAAGGTCCTGCAGTCGGCTGGGAGACTTATACGTACTGAAAATGACAGTGGAGTGATCGCTCTTTTAGACGACCGCTATCTGAGATATGATTACAGATGTCTCTTTCCAAGAGAATGGGACGATATAGTAAATGTCACTGAAGAAAATGTTACCGGGATCATAGAGGATTTCTGGAAAGGAGTAACTGATGTCAGAAAAGAAAACGATCTGGGCTGAAACACCATTTGTGATACTGATCGCCTTTATCTGCTGCTTCCTGTGGGGGAGTGCCTTCCCGTCGATAAAGTCAGGCTACAGGATATTTCAGATACCGTCATCGGATACGGCTTCTGTCCTTGTCTTTGCCGGGGTAAGGTTTTTTCTTGCCGGCTGCATGGTAATAGTGGCAGGAAGTTTTATTAAAAAAAAGCCTCTTATAGTAAGGCCAGGTGGCATTCCCTGTATACTTGCCCTATGCGCCTTCCAGACCTTCGGACAGTATTATTTTTTCTATATTGGACTTGCCCATGCCTCCGGAGTAAGCTCATCCGTCATCGAGGCCTCAGGTACTTTTATGACTATACTTATAGCGGCACTTATCTTCAGGACTGAAAGGCTAAGCCCTAGAAAGATAGCTGGAACTGTCCTCGGCTTTGCCGGGGTAATGCTAATTCAGATAAACGGTATCCATCAGGCCTTTTCCTTTACTCTTATGGGAGAGGGCTTTATACTGATATCAGCTCTTTTAGGCGCCTTCTCATCATCCTTCATAAAGCTTTTTTCGAAGAAATATGATACCGTAGCCCTATGCGGATATCAGTTCATGGCCGGTGGACTGCTGCTTTTTATAACAGGCTGTCTTAGCGGAGGCCATCTGTCTGTTGCCAGAGCCGGCGCCCCTGGCATAATGTTAATAATCTATATGGCCTTTATTTCTGCCTGTGCCTATACTCTATGGGGCATCCTGCTTTCACATAATCCTGTAAGCAGGATAGCAGTATTTGGTTTCATGAATCCTGTCATCGGAGTTCTCCTTTCGGCCATTATACTGGGAGAATACGACCAGGCCATAAGGCTCCAGTCGCTTGTGGCCCTGCTTCTGGTATCACTTGGTATAATCGTTGTAAACCTTACCGGAAAGGAGAAGGATCATGTGCTCACTTGATAAGGCTGCGATGAAGGAAGCAAGGGAGAGATGGGATGGCATAGCCCATCCTCTTTACGGGCTTGGACAATTCGAAGATCTGATAGTTCAGATAGCAGGAATAAAAGGGACAAGTGACATTTCTCTTGACAAAAAAAGAGTCCTTGTTTTCTGCGGAGATAACGGAATATCTGATACCCCGGTCTCACAGAGCGACAGCAGCGTCACAGCTATGGTAGCAGATGAGATCGCAGAGGGCAGGAGTGCGATAAATGAAATGGCATATTGTGCCGGAGCCGATGTAATCTGTATCGATGCTGGCATAAGGAACGATATTGTTTCTACAAATATCATTGATAAGAATGTAGTCAGAGGAACAAAGAATTTCATTTATGAGCCGGCTATGACAATTGAACAGACAAGACAGTGTATTGATGCCGGGATAGAGACCGTAAGAGAATTATCATCTGATATCATTGCAGTAGGTGAGATGGGGATTGGAGATACCACATGTGCCTCACTTATCACTGCATCGCTTCTGGGATTATCTGCCACAGATGTGACAGGGAGGGGCGCCGGCCTTTCAATGGATGGACTTTGCTATAAGGAAAGAGTGATAGGTCAGACTATAAAAAAATATGATCTCTATAAGAAAACTCCGCTTGAGATCCTTTCGATCAGCGGAGGCGCAGAGATTGCGGCAATGACAGGAGCCTTCATCGGGGGCAAAAAATACCATATCCCTCTTATAATTGACGGGGCAGTAAGTCTCTGCTCAGCCCTTCTTGCCGAGAGGCTGTCTCCAGGAGCAAGGGATTTCATGATCGCCTCCCAGCTGGGAAGAGAAAAGCTTTCTCCATTTATACTAAAGGAGATGTCCCTTAAGGCTCCAATCCATGCCGGGCTTGCCTTCGGAGAGGGCAGTGGGGCGGTAATGATGTTTCCTCTTTTAGATCAGGCACTAAGTGTATACAATACTGCTCATTCCTTTGAAAGCATGAGTCTTTCTCCCTATAAGCATATGAGCTAATCTCTTATCATGATAAATGCTCCCTGGACTCCGCGCTTGCCATGGCTTGCCCTGTGAGAAAAGAGGAGATCAGGATTTTCACAAGTGCATATATCGCTGATATGGATATTTTCTTTACGGACTCCGGCCTCCTCCATAGTGATAGCAACTGCTCTTTTCAGATCGAGAAGAAAGTGACCTGGTCTGTTCCTCCTAAGTATCTGGTCGGCCTTATCAGGAAAGACCGCCTTGAATTTTTCGGCTACTTCGTCGCTTACCTCATAGCAGTTTCCGCAGATAGCAGGACCAATCCCGCAGATGATATCAGCCGGATCTGATCCGTAATTTTCCTGCATAGCCTTTATAGTATTCAGAGCTATTTTTTTTACACTTCCCCTCCATCCGGAGTGGGCAGCACCTATGCATTTCTTTACCGGATCAGCGAAGATAAGGGGAAGGCAATCGGCTGAGAAGACCGATAGTACAAGCCCTCTCGTGTCTGTAACCAGTCCGTCCACATCATGATAGCCTCTTTCCTTAATAAGGCCGGCTCCCCGGTCACTTTCTCCTACAGCAATGACACGGGCTGTATGTGTCTGGTCGGTAAGGACCAGATCTTCTGCGCTGCATCCCATAGCCCCTGCCACCCTGTTGAAATTCTCCCTGACATTGGTTTCGGGATCAGAAAGACCTGACTTTAAGTTCAGGCTTTTATAATATCCCTGGCTTACGCCTCCCCGCCTTGTAGTAAACATATGCTTAATAAAGGGAAGTTCCAAAAAGGCATCGAAGCCGAAATAGGGAAGCTCTCCGTCATAAAATCTCATATTCATAGCTTTTTCCTTTCAGAGGGTTATCGTTATTCTACCACCGAAGCAATCCGACTTCAAGCCGATTGCATTGAAGGGTCCCTTATGATAAAATGTTTTGAAAGAAACGGGGAAAGGAGAAGCTTATGTATCCATTCATGTATTATTTTGATCCAACCTATATACTGGTAATAATCGGCGCTATAATCTGTGCTATTGCCTCTGCCAGGGTCCATATCACCTATAGCCGCTTTGACAGGGTTCATAACAGAAGAGGAGTGACTGCAGAACAGGTAGCCGATATGATCCTTAGAAGCGCCGGAATAATGGACGTAAGGATCATGCATGTTAACGGAAATCTCACCGACAACTATAATCCTTCCAATAGGACCCTTAATCTTTCAGACGCTGTTATGGGAA
Source organism: Candidatus Weimeria sp. HCP3S3_B5 (assembly GCF_052064335.1). Taxonomy (NCBI): domain Bacteria; kingdom Bacillati; phylum Bacillota; class Clostridia; order Lachnospirales; family Lachnospiraceae; genus Candidatus Weimeria; species Candidatus Weimeria sp. HCP3S3_B5. The sequence continues at coordinate 121,809 of NZ_JBQHVU010000001.1, forward strand.
AGACCTCAGTTGCAGCTATAGGAGTTGCTGCCCATGAATGTGGACATGCTATTCAGGATCAGCAGAATTACGGACCGTTAAGACTTAGAGCCATATCTGTTCCTCTGGCCAATATTGGCTCTTATCTGTCGTGGCCTATTCTTATTCTTGGCGTGATACTTGGTTCACCTAAGCTTGCAAATATTGGAATTATTGTATTCCTTTTCGTGATTGCCTTTGAGCTAATAACTCTGCCTGTCGAATTCAATGCATCCCACAGGGCTCTAAAGATCCTGTCAGAATCTCAGATTCTTGAAAGAGATGAGGTGAAAAAAGCAAGAAGCGTGCTAGCCGCCGCAGCCATGACCTATGTAGCAGCTTTGTTCTCAGCTTTTCTTCAGCTGTTTAGGATGATACTGATAGCTGGGAGTGCAGACAGGGATGACTGAGAGGTTAGGGCCTAGGGGGTAGTCCATAAACCCCTAACGACCTCCGGTATCTATCTAGCGGATAAATATCTGTTTATCCGCATTTTATATTGAAAAGCAATCTGTAATCATGTATAATAGATTTTATTGGAGGCTTTTTATTATGGCTAAGGATTCAGACTTCTATAAGGAAAAGAAAAACAAACAGACTATAAAGCTGCGGGAGCTTCTTTCAAGGCTGCCAGGCTTTGCATGTGACTATATCTACAGCAAGGAAATGACATCACAGACCAGTACCCTGGTCGCATATTGCTATGATCTGATCACATTTTTCCAGTATATGATCGATACAAATCCTATCTGCAAAGGACTAAGTACCAAGGATTTCAGGCTTGAAATATTAGAAAAGGTCACATCCGAGGATATTGCCGAATACCAGAGATATCTCCGCCTTGACTTAGACAGCGATTCAAAGACCATTCATGAGAATGACAAGAAGGCGATCGCAAGGAAAATGGCCCCTCTGCGTGGTCTTTTCCATTATCATCTGATCCATAAGAACATAAAGGAAGATCCGACAGTCCTTGTCCCGCTCCCAAGGCTTAAGAAAGATAAGAATATAATCCGTATGTCAAATTATGAGGTTCAGGCAATACTTTCAGCGATAGAGAACGGTAATGCCTCTATGTCAAAGCGTCAGAGGATCTACTGTGAGAAAACAAAGCAGAGGGATCTGGCCATACTTACCCTGATGCTGAATACAGGGATCCGTGTTTCAGAGTGCAACGGGCTTGACTGCACGGATGTAGATCTTAAGGTAAATACTATCACCATAGTAAGAAAGGGTGGCGGAACAGACGTCCTGTATTTTGGAGATGAGGTCCACCAGGTATTAGATGACTATATGGATGGCGAAAGAAAGGGAATAATCCCTAAGGACGGCCATGAGAAGGCTCTCTTTCTGTCACTCCAGGGAAAAAGGATGAGCGTTGATGCTATTGAGCGACTTGTGAAAAAATATGCAAGGATGGTCGTCCCAAATAAACATATCACTCCTCATAAGCTAAGGAGCACATATGGCACGGCCCTTTACAGGGAAACCGGTGATATAAGGCTTGTAGCTGATGTGCTGGGACATGAGAATATAAACACCACGATCGACTACTATGCTGCTATTGAGGATGAGCACAAGAAGGAGGCTGCAAACGCTGTTGACTTTCACAGAAAGGATCAGTAGCCTCTGGACCTACTTATCCTTAAGAAGCTTTAAAAGCCTTACAAAATAATCCGGAAGAGGTGCATTTACTTCTATATATTTCCCTGTTGTGGGATGGATAAAGCCCAGTGTCATTGCATGCAGGCACTGTCCCTGAAGTCTGAACGGACATTTTGACGGACCATATACAGTGTCCCCAAGAAGAGGATGCCCGATAGAGGCCATATGAACTCTTATCTGATGTGTACGACCGGTTTCCAGCCTGAATTCACAATAGGCATAATCTCTGAAATTCGAAAGGACCCTGTAATGGGTCACCGCTCTCCTGCCGTGGACCTGGTCTATAGCCATTTTCTTCCTGTCCTTGCTGCTTCTGCCGATCGGAGCGTCGATAGTCCCGGACCTATCAGGCATTCTTCCAATTACTATACCCCTGTAGATCCGGTTTAAGGAATGCTCCTTTATCTGCTGGGCAATAAGCAGATGGGCATGGTCATTCTTACATATTATCAGAGAGCCTGTAGTATCACGGTCTATCCTATGGACAATGCCCGGACGGATAACTCCATTTATAGCTGAAAGTGAGTCACCGCAATGGTACATGACTGCATTTACAAGAGTATGGTCAGGATGTCCGGGCGCCGGATGGACCACCATTCCCTTGGGCTTATTTACTACAAGGACATCGCAATCCTCATAGAGTATATCAAGCGGAATGTTTTCCGGACTTACATCAAGGACCTCCTCCTCGATAGGGAGGATGGTGATCATGTCATCGGTACGAAGCTTGTAATTATTCTTGACTGGCTTGTCGTTTACAAGGATCTTCTGGTCCTCAATGGCCTTCTGATAGAATGAACGGGTCTTATCTCCATTATCTGCCAGAAACCTGTCTATACGTATTCCCTCTGATCCTTTATCTATAACTATCTGTTCTTCTTTATCCATGTATTAAGATCCTCATCAGACATTCCGAAAATCAGGAAGATAAGAAGGAAAATGACGGAAAGAGTCACATAGATATCAGCGACATTGAAGACCGGAAAATTGATCAGAGAAAAATATATGAAGTCAGTCACCTTATGAAAGGCAACCCTGTCAATATAATTTCCGATTGCTCCAGCGAAAAGGGTGGATAGGCAGAAGGCCATACGAAGATACTTCCTCTCGAAGGGGAGCCGGAGGAAGAAATAAGTCACAAGGGCTGCTACCAGTGGAGTCAGGATAAAGAATACAAGTGACTTTCCGTTAAGAATCGAAAAGGCTGCTCCAGTATTGAACAGTAGCTGGAGCTCAAGTACGCCTGGTATAAGTACTACATTTCCTGAGCTTAAGGCTTCTCTTGCTATCTGCTTTGTCCACTGATCTAAAAGGATTAGAAGGATAATATAGATCAGAAAGAAAATATAATATTTTTTCTTGCTTTTATACAGCATATTTTTCATCGTAAAAATCATTTCAGGATCTGATCGATCGCGGTCAGCAGGTCTTGATCTGTGAGTCCTGTATCTATCATAGCCTCACCGATTTCTTTAAGAAGGATGAATCTGATATGACCACAAGCCATCTTCTTATCGGATTTCGTCGTAGCCAGAATTTTTTTTGCATCATATCTGTCAGCTGGAACTGACAGAGGAAGGTCGTATGAAGATATCAGATCAAGAATCATCCTATAGTCGTCGGATGAGATATATCCCTTCTTCATGGATAGATATGAGGCGGCATTCATTCCTAAGGCCACGCACTGGCCATGAGACAGAGAAAAATCCGAAAGCTTCTCCACAGCATGTCCGATCGTATGACCGAAATTCAATGTGGCTCTGATGCCCTGCTCCTTTGGATCAGTCTCAACTACCCTTCCCTTTATCTGACAGCTTCTCTTTACTACTGTAAGCATAGCATCTGGATCAAAGGAGCGGATCTTTTGCCTCTTATCTATCAGGAAGTTAAGATAGGCCTTATCAGCTATAAGTCCGTGCTTTATGACCTCTCCCATGCCTGATGCAAGCTGGTCGGCAGGAAGACTCTCTAGGACAGAAAGATTCATATAAACGAGTCTGGGCATATAGAATGCTCCCACCATATTCTTGAAGGCCCTGAAATCGACTCCGGTTTTGCCGCCTATTGAGGAATCTACCATAGAAAGAAGGCTTGTAGGCATCTGGATAAAATCTATGCCGCGAAGATAAGTCGCTGCGGTAAAACCGCAAAGATCACCAACTACACCGCCTCCTAATGCAACAAGCAGATCATGTCTGTCAAAATGAGACTTTATCAGGAATTCGTAAAGATCTTCCACTACATCAAGGTTCTTTGAAGCCTCTCCTGCCCTGAATACGAACTGAGTGACAAGTGAGGCTGCATGGCAAAGGGTATCCTTTACAGCATCCAGATAAAGCTCTGATACGTTTGAATCGCTGACTATACAGATCCTGCTATAGGTCCTGCCGGTTTTACTGATATAGTCTAAAAGCCTGCTGTAGTCATGTGTAAGAGCTATCCTGTAGCAGGGACTGCCCTCGTAATTTATCTGTAATTCATCTGTATCTTTCATAATATCATCCAATTATCTGATTGGTCAGTCATACCATTCTATGCTGACCTTTATCCGTCCTTTATTTGTCAATCCTGTGAAATCACTGATACGGAATTTTCCGTTTCCACGGATTGTTATTATATCCCCTGAAGAGATCTGCCTGGTGTGACTTTTCTCTATGCGGCTGTTTATCATCACTCTTTCAGAATCGATAAGTAAGCATCCTTTAGTCCTTGAGGTATGGGCTGCTGCTGCGACAAGAGAATCAAGCCGGTCTGAGCTTATGATTATAGTCTCCTGGCGAAATGAGGGCCTGATATCTGATCCATGAAAATCAATAAGCGAAGCAAAGACCTCGGTGTGCCTTACACTAATAATATTGTCAGGGATCAGGGGAGCGATCCTGTCAACACAAAACAGGGTGCATGAATGGTCTTTACTGTCTACAAGCAAATCACCAAGAAGTTCTCTTCTGATACCAAGGTTCATAAGAGCCCCCAGATAGTCCCTGTGAGTCAGGGACTCGGCAAAGTTCTGATTCCGACAGGAAATCCTTATGGCCTTAAAGGGGAAGTCTCCATTCTGTTCAAAAAAAGCGTCAGAGGGCATAAAACATACCATCTGACGCTCTGACAATTCATATCCACCATCAGTAGTTACAGTAGAGAAAAAGTGCATGGTATGGAGAATAGAAAGCTCTCTCGCATCGCAGAAATCTGTATAAACCGGATAGGCTCTTGCACTGGCCCTTTGGTCAAGGTCATTGAATCTCTTACGGATAAAATCATCTGTATCTGTCTTCATTGCAGTGACTGTACCGATGATATAGAGCCAGGCAGATTATCCACCATCTGAAGGAAGTCACCAGTGATAGTCACATCCTTCGGAGTAATAAGGAATATAAAATTCGATACCCGCTGCAGGTTGCCTTCCTTAGCGTAGCAGACACCAGAAACAAAGTCTATTATACGCTGTCCTACGCTCATGTCGAGTCCTTCGGTATTTAGCAGTATTGTCGTACCGCTTATCAGAGTATCTGCAATCTCCTGTATATCGCCGTAGGAAGTCGGCTTTATTGATGCAACAGCCATGCCGTCAGCCGCCTTATATGACCTTCTTTGGGAGCTTTCCTTTGATCTTATAGGGGTGATTTTCGAAGATGCGGCCTCATCCCTGTCCCTGGTTCTGCGACGAGGACGTTCTTCTTCTGTTTCTTCATAATCCTCGTCATCATATTCATCATCGTCTGACGGAAGATTTACTGCATCAAGGAACTTATCAAATATGCTCATAAACGACCTCTCTTATATATTATAATAACGTGCTCCAAAAATTCCGGTGCCGACACGGACCATTGTGGCACCCTCCTCAATGGCTACCTCATAGTCATTAGTCATTCCCATGGACAGAACATCCATACTCACATTATCATATTTTTTGCCCGCTATGTCAACCGATTTATCCTTCAGAGTCCTGAAAACCTTCCTGTTATCCTCTGGATCCTCGACAAACGGTGCTATGGTCATAAGCCCCTTTACGGTTATGCCGTCAAGTGAAGCACATTCTGCGACCAGATCCTCTGCCTCATCGAGCTTTACTCCGAATTTGCTTTCCTCGTCTGCCACATTGACCTCGATCAGGACAGGGATTATTACTCCGTGCTTCTTGGCCTGTATATTGATCTCCTCAGCAAGTCTGAAGCTGTCTACAGAATGGATAAGGGCTACCTTTCCGGCAATATACTTTACCTTGTTTCTCTGCAGATGGCCTATCATATGCCACTCAATGTCATCTGGCATCTTATCGATCTTTCCGGTAAGCTCCTGAACCTTATTCTCACCGAATATGCGGATCCCGTCATTATATGCTTCCATCAGCATTTCTACAGGCTTTGTCTTGCTAACAGCAATAAGAGTCACCTCAGAGGCATCCCTCCCGGCGCGGTCACAGGCAGCATGGATTCTTTCTTCAACAGCTTTTAGATTTTCAGTAACTATTCCCATCAGTATCACTCCTTAGTTGTCATTAAGCATCTGTCCGTCTTTCACACCCTTTGCCTTAAGAACCACCCTGTCGTAAAGTCTCAGCTGATTATTGTATACAGGCTCTATTATGCTGTACTGATTGTTTCTGTAAAGCAGGATAACCTGAATGAGCTGTGTGTATCCCTTGTTTGCCAGATATACGCCATAGGTCTTCTTCACATCGCAGTCTGACAGGGACAGGCTCACTGAGGCCGAATCAGGCTTTAAGATGATGGTATCATTGTCTGCCTTACTGAAGCTTGCCCAGTAACCTCCATCGGCTGCCTTCTGGTATAGCCTGAATTTGCGAAAAAGGCTTTCGCTGCCATCCTTTGTATAAACACCAGGCTTCTTTGAAGATCCGCTTGTCGTAACATATTCCGATGGAATATGATATAGAATCTTCTTGACAAGTGAAGAATCCGGAACCTTAAGTCCCTTCACCTGATCAAGCATAAGACCAATATCTAAAAATCTGCTTTCAGCAAACCTGTCCATCGAATCATCAAGAGAAAGCACCAGATATTTCCTTCCCTGTCTTTCACTTATAGCTGCATTGGCCCAGGCTGTCGTATGATCCTTCTCAAAGCGGATCTCTATTACTGATTTATCCTTAAGACGCTCGGCCATCTTATCATTAAGCTTACATACAAGCTGCCAGTTGTCATCGGTAACAAGACGAAAGGCCACATCTCCTGAGGAAAGCGACTGACCAGAGGAGAGCTGTTTAGTATTAAGACGCGAAGGATCAAAGCTGTCCGCACCTACCTGATCTGCGCTTATGCCGCAGAGATCGTCATACGAAAGGCATACAAGCCCCTCTGTAGGAGCCTTTATGGGTGTGAAATCGACATCTGAGCCGGAATCCTTTTTTACCTCAGAAAGAGTGCTCTTTATCCGGTCTCCATTAGCAATATTTAAAATATCAGCACCTGATTGTAGGAGCTGGTAGGCCTCAGAAAAAGAATTCGGAGAATATCCCTTATTGAAATTAGATAAGAGCTCTACAAGTTGCTCCCTTTGTATATCTGAAAGCTCCTCTTTACCTTCGTTCTGCTTCTTTAGGGTTGAAACAAAGGCTCCGGTCCTGTCGATACCTGACACCTGAGAATTTTTCGCGGCGACATTTCCCTGAGGGATCAGATATACCACCTGACCAGATGAGTCAGTCCTTACAAGAGTCTCCTTCCTTATGGCTATGGCACGGAGATTGTCGTTTTCAACTATCTGACCCTGTCTGACCTCTGTAACCGGTATATGATTCCCTGAGAAAAGTGAAACAACATGGAAGACAATATATATAAAAAAAAGAACCAGAATAATGAAGTCTATATGAATCCTGGGAATCTTTCCCGGAAACCTTGTGATCTTGTCATCATTTTCTCTCAATAGAATCTCTCCATATAAAAAAACTCATAATGCAGCAGGATAGCCGCATTATGAGATCAAAGTCTTATGCTACCTTGCTCTTTGCAAGATCACAGAGCTTTGCAAAACCCTCTGCATCTGAAACAGCCATGTCAGAAAGCATCTTGCGGTTGATATCAACTCCTGCAAGCTTTAAGCCATGCATCAGAACGCTGTATGAAATACCGTTGATCCTTGCTGCTGCATTGATACGTGCGATCCAGAGCTGTCTGAACTGTCTCTTCTTCTGCTTTCTTCCTGCATAAGCAGTTGTAAGAGCTCTCATCACAGACTGCTTGGCCACACGATACTGCTTTGACCTTGCTCCTCTGTATCCCTTAGCTGCCTTTAAAACCTTGTTATGCTTTTTTCTGGCGTTTAATCCGCCCTTAACTCTTGCCATTTATGTATTCCTCCTAACTACCACTCACCATTAAAGATATGGTAAGATCTTCTTCATGTTCTTCTCGTTTGTAGCATCTGTCATAGCTGCCTTACGAAGATTTCTCTTACGCTTGGTAGTCTTCTTTGTCAGGATATGGCTCTTGAAAGCCTTGTTTCTCTTCAGCTTACCTGTTCCTGTTGCTTTAAAGCGCTTTGCAGCTGCTCTTTTGGTCTTCATCTTTGGCATGACTTTTCTGTCCTCCTTATTTCTTGATTTCCTTTACCGGTGCAAGCACAAGGCTTACACTTCTGCCCTCCTGCTTGGAAGGCTTCTCCACTGTGGCTACATCCACGAGCTTTTCTGCTACATCATCAAGGATGTGGCGGGTCTCCTTTATATGAGCCATTTCACGTCCGCGAAAACGCAGAGTGAGCTTTACCTTATTGCCCTTTGCAAGGAATTTCCTTGCATTATTGAGCTTGGTATTCAGATCATTCTCATCGATATTTGGAGAAAAACGGATCTCCTTTATCTCGATAACCTTCTGCTTTTTCTTAGCTTCCTTCTCTTTTCTGGCGAGCTCATAGCGATACTTACCATAATCTATGATCTTGCACACTGGGGGGTGTGCATTAGGAGATACCATTACCAGATCAAGGTCTGCTTCTCTGGCTTTAAACTGAGCTTCCTTGGCACTCATTATGCCTATCTGTTCTCCGTGCTCTCCTATAAGCCTTACTTCTCTGGCCCGGATCTTTTCATTAATCAATAATTCGCTAATGGTACACCTCCAGTTCGTCGAGCTCTTACGCAGCAGTCCTGCCGCAGCGCATTACTCCGCAACACGTAAAAAAAAGTGGATAGCACAGACTATCCACTTCAATACAATCATTCTGATCGATATGTAAACACTGATGCACACCAACCGGGTGATCAGGTGAGAGGGGATACTCTGCTTTCACAACGGTAGATATGATAGCATAGATATCCTCTCATGTCAAGAGTTTTTTATAATCTGAGTATTCCCTCAAATACCTCACTTGCACTTCTGCTGTTAAGGAATGACTGTGAATAGTCATGAAAAACAGGGGAAAATCCGCTTCCATCCTCCTTCTTCGCACGCTTTTTGAAAAAGAAGGCTGCTTCTGATCCGTCTCCATGACTGTCAGCAACAGGACTTATCCTTTCTACTCTGTATAAAGCTTCCATAATACCAGCCTCCTTTCCGGCGACCTATGCAAACTCCATAACCTTTATGTTATTATAATACAGAGTACAGAAAACCACAAGAGTATTTGCATATATTCAGACTATTCAGTTTCTTCTGGAGGCTTGGCCGGAGTAAAAAGCCTTCCTTCGTAGTTTTCCTTATTTTTTCTGCTTTCGGCCTCCTCGGTTCTCTCTATTGCCTCCTGACAGAAGACCATCTGACTTCCGATACTCTTCTGTCCTCTCCTGTCCTTTCTCTCATAACTGCCATCAGGCTTAAGGAAATAAGCCTTCAGATTATCAGCCATTTCGACCTTAAGGATATGCCTGGCCTCTTCCCTTATATCAGCATCCTCAACAGGAAAAACGACCTCCACACGACGGTCCAGGTTACGAGGCATCCAGTCAGCAGAGCCCATATAGACCTCCTCCTCTCCATCATTGTAGAAATAGAAGATCCTGCTGTGCTCGAGGAAGGTGCCTACTATTGATTCGACAGTAATATTTTCACTGACCTTTGGGATTCCGGTACGCAGGCAGCAGATACCTCTTATTATGAGATGGATCTCTACTCCGGCATTGCTTGCCTCATAGAGCTTTGCGATCATTTTTTTATCGCAGAGCGAGTTCATCTTGGCTACTATTTTGGCCTTCTTTCCTGATCTGGCATGGCTTATCTCCCTGTCTATCAGACGGTAGAACCCGTTTCTAAGCCAGATAGGTGAAACTAATAGCCTGTTCCAGAATGCAGGCTCTGAATAGCCTGAAAGCATGTTGAAAAGAGCCGTAGCGTCCTCTCCGATAAGCTCTGAGCATGTAAGTATACCGCAGTCGGTATATATCTTTGCGGTCTTGTCGTTGTAGTTTCCTGTACCCAGATGGACATAACGCCTGATTCCGTCCTCCTCCTGTCTTACAACAAGAGCTATCTTGGAATGAGTCTTTAGGCCTACCAGACCATAAAGGACATGGCAGCCTGCCTTTTCAAGCTTTTTAGCCCAGCCTATGTTATTTTCCTCATCGAAACGGGCCTTCAGCTCGACAAGGACTGTGACCTGCTTGCCGTTTTCAGCTGCCCTGGCAAGAGCAGCGATGATAGGAGAATTTCCTGATACCCTGTAGAGGGTCTGCTTTATGGCAAGGACCTGTGGATCCTTAGATGCCTGCTTTATGAAATCTACTATGGTATCAAATGAGTCATAAGGATGCTGGAAAAAGAGGTCCTTTTTTCTGATCTCGGCAAAGAGATCGTGACAATCAGCTACTCTTGGATTCAGCTGAGGAGTAAAGGGCTCTTCTCTCAGGTCATCATAGCCCGGCAGTGAGGCAATCTTCATGCAGATAGTCAGATCGAGAGGTCCGTTTATCATATAGACTGCATCATCGCTTACCTTGAGATTCTTCTTCAGGATATCAAGCAGCTTCTCATCTATTCCATCCTCGACATCAAGTCGGATAACCTCTCCCCATTCTCTCTTCTTTAGCTGCTTCTCCATCTCCTTCATCAGGTCTGCTGTCTCCTCCTCGTCAAGCTCGAAGTCAGCATTTCTCATTATCCTGTAAGGATAGGTGCAGATGACCTTATAGTTAAGGAAAAGCTTGTCCATATTGCCCGCTATTATCTGTTCGAGCAGGATGAAATCCTGTTCCTTATTCTTCGATGAAGGAAGGGAAACAAGCCTTGGAAGTACCGATGGCACGGCAACAGTCGCAAACTGGACCTCACCTGGCTTGTCAAAATCCTTAAGAAGTCTTGAGCCCTTTTCTGGTGTAAGAAGAGCTGCCAGATTAAGGGTCTTGTTGGCTATATGAGGGAATGGCCTTGATGAATCGACGGCCATTGGAGTAAGGACAGGGAATACATTATCCTTGAAATAGGCATCTGCATATTCCCTCTGCTCATCTGTCATGTCCTTGTAGCTATGAAGAATACAGATGGAATTCTTCTCAAGCTGCGACTTAAGTGACCTGTTCAGACAGCTGTACTGCCTGTCTATAAACTGATGGGTCTCCTTCCGTAAGGTATCAAGCTGCTCGCTTGCTGTCATACCGCATATATCACGCTTCTTATAGCCTGCATGGACCATGTCTACAAGTGAGGCAAGCCTTACCATAAAAAACTCGTCCAGATTCGATGCTGTGATCGCTAAGAATTTGAATCTGTCCAGAAGTGGAAGCTTATTATCCTTTGCTTCATTTAATATCCTCTGGTTGAACTTCATCCAGGACAGTTCCCTGTTTTCATAATATTTCGGATCTGAAAAATCTATATCCATTTTGCCCTCCTTAGAATTCCTTTTTGTCCTTTATTTCCGGTCTTATTCCAAATATATCAAAGAAGAACTGTCCCTTTTCACTGAAATATTCCTTTTCCAGATTCAGCGGCTGCTGTGAAGATACCGTTATATAAAGGGTATCATTTCTGAGCCTTATAGACATATCCTTGAACTTCTGCTTGTGACTTGAATCAAGAGCATTGCAGATACGAAGGATAGCTAAAAGCTTAAGGAAGATCACATAATCATCCTCAGAAAGGTCATCCTTTAAGTCCTTATAGGTGAAATGGCTCTTGTGGTTGTACTTTATCACAAGTGCTATAAGCTTTCTTTCAGCGTGTGTTATGCCAAGTATCTCTGATGACATAACTATGGTATATGAGCTTAGTGCTGCCGATGAAAGACTTATATACTTGCCGCAGTCATGCAGTATGGCAATGACTCTGGTAAGGATCCGGCATCGTCTTGGAAGCGCCGATCTCTTTGCGACAGCATCATAGATAGCTGTGCTGATCTTATCCATCATCTTTATATGTGGCTGATAGGATCCGAATCGCTCGGCTGTAAAGTATGCCGCACTTATTATATCCTTGTCAAAGTCATGAGAGCTCCTTAGTGTTCCGGTGTTGTAGAGAGTATGGTAGATAATACCATCATGGATGGATATTCCCGGACTTGAGATCTTCCTGCAGTCAGTCTGCATGATAAGAGCCTTATATACCAGAAGGAATGGCAGGACCATTCCATCAGGATCCTCTATTCCGAACTTCTCAAAGGTATTACGGAAAAAATTAAGCGATCCTATCCTGTTTAAAAAATTAACTGTATCCTTTTTTTCTATTGCCTTTTGAAGCTTACTGTTCTCGCTGAAAAGAGAAAGGACATTATTGAAGTTGTCGTTTAAAAGGATAAGATATTCAGGCTTCCTGTCCTTCAGATACATATTAAAGAATGTATCGGTTTCCTTGAGTATCATCTCATAAACCTGTTCCCTCGCATCTGCCTTCTGGGCAAGGGAGATGAGATTTTCCCTTACAGAGGCTGCCCCAAAAAGGATATGCTGGGTTGTAAGGAGCTTTCCGTCGCGGAAGAGGGTAAGCTGGATGGATGATCCTCCTATGTCGGCAAGGAGGGCTGAGCTTTCTGTCATCCTACTGAATTCGGGAAGAGCAGCCAGAGCCTCATAATTATAGAAACGCTGCTGTGAATTGGTAAGCAGCTTGACGAAAAGGCCGCATTTAAGTCTGATACGGTCTGATAATATCAAGAAATTCGCAGCCTTTCCAACCGCATATCCTACATATACCTGATAGAAATCTATCCTGTATTCCTCAAGCGCCTGCTTCATGTCTACAAGAGAATCAATGATACTATCCATAGTCTCGTGTGATATATTGCCACTGGTATAGATATCGTGTCCAACTGAAACAGGTTTCCTCAGATCATCGATTACCCTTAGTCCCTGATCCTTTTTTACCTCATAGATACGAAGCGAGGTCTCATAGGTTCCTATATAAATAGATCCGTATGTTTTCACCCTCATAATTTATAACCTCTTTCAAATACTATTGTTTAATAATTTCCCAGAATCTTCAGATCATCTGTCTCACAGGAAAGACCGACAAGGGCGTTTATGACTCCCTCGTCCAGGAGATTTCCCTCGAAATCAACAAAGAAACGGTATTCCCATGGGCGTCCCTTCAGAGGTCTTGATTCTATCCGGCTCATATTGATGCCGTTAAAGGCAAAATGAGTCAGAATCCCGTAAAGGCTTCCCTCCTGATTCGGCAGAGTAAAGCAGATCGAGATATTGCAGGCATCGCGTCTGAATATCTTCTTTGCTGAAACGATTATAAATCTAGTCTCGTTATCCTTCTCATCCTGAATGGAGCTTTTTATGACCTGAAGGTCATAAAGGCTCGCATTGATGCTTCCTGCTATCGCTGCTTCTGTAGGATCATTATCCTCCTTTACCTTCTGTGCAGCGAGGGCCGTGTTCTCGACCTGGGTCGTAACCACTCCGTCCATATCGCATCGAAGGAAGGAGGCGCACTGCATAAGGGCCTGGGGATGGGAATATACATGCTTTATCGACTCAAATGTAGCATCCTTTGTCCCTAAAAGAGCATGATCTATTTTAAGGATCTCTTCTCCAATTATAGCACAATCATATTCACTTAGAAGATCAAGATTCTGACTTACCGTACCGGCTGTAGAATTCTCTATAGGAAGGACTGCGTAATCAGCCTTTTTTTCACGAAGAGCATCCATTGCATCTCTCCAGGTAGCCACATGAAATGAGTCCACGTCCTTGCCGAAAAAATCATTGGTTGCAGCCTGACTGTATGCACCCTCTACGCCCTGATATACGACCCTTACTCCTGTCAGATTGAAGGATCCGACACAGGTGAAGCCTGTATCAGTCCGTATTCCTCTTTCAGCCAGCATCTGGTACTGCTTCTTGCGGCTTATAGACATGATCAGAGAAAAGAATTCACGGATACCTATCTCCATGAATGAATCCTTTACTCCCTCAGTCAGATGGGCGATCTTGGCCTCTTCCCTGGCCTTGTCCATAACAGGCCGGTTATGGGCTATCTTATATTCTGCCACATCGCATGAGTAAGCAAGCCTCTTCTTGAAAAGCGACAGCAGCTCGTTGTCAACATCGTCAATATTTTGCCTTATTTGTGTTAAATCTTCCATCCTGTTTCCTTTAAATCCATGTAAAATTTATAGCATATCGAAAAACGACAGCTGGTTGCTCTCAGGCAGTCCCTTAAGAAGTCCAAGATTTTTCATAGTATCACAGACAGTCTGCGACACATGACCTCTCTCCTTTATATCATCGATAGAAAGAAACGGCTTCTGGGCTGCTGCTATTGCTAAGGATTCTGCTGCTGCCTCTCCCATTCCATCGATCGATGAGAAAGGAGGAAGAAGCTTTCCGTCAACTATCTTGAAGTATCTGGCATCAGATCTGTAAAGATCCAGAGGAAGGAAATCGAAGCCTCTGGCATACATTTCCTGTACTATTCTCATATCTCTTTCGCTTCCCTTGTCCTTTGCAGTAAGCTTTTCATTGCTCTTTCCCTTATCGTCAAGTTCCTTAAGGTAGTGCTTTAATACCTCCTCTCCCCGGCACATTTTCTCATAGGAAAAATCTGTCGCCCTTATAGAAAAGAAGGCTGCATAATAGGCCAGAGGGTAATATACTTTAAAGTATGCCACCCTCCAGGCCATCATCACATAGGCCGCAGCATGAGCCTTAGGGAACATATATTTGATCTTCTCGCAGGATCCCTTGTACCAGTCCGGCACTCCATGTGCTTTCATATCTGCTACCCAGTCATCCCATTCTGCAACCTGATGCTTTGCGACCTTTCCCTTTCTTACCCGCTCCATTATCGTGAAGCTTTCCTCAGGATCAAGTCCCTTGTTTATCAGGTAGATCATTATATCATCACGGCAGCAGATACAGGTGGAAAGATCGGCTGTCCCGCTTTTTATCAGGTCCTGTGCGTTTCCAAGCCATACATCGGTACCATGGGAAAGACCTGAGATCCTTATCAGATCCGAAAACATCTTTGGCTTTGCTTCCTTAAGCATCCCCATTGCGAAATCAGTTCCGAACTCAGGTATACCAAGGGTTCCCATTTCAGTATGCTTCCACAGGTCATCGGGGCTTACTCCAAGTGCTGATGTGTCCTTGAAAAGGCTCATCACCATCTTGTCATCGAGAGGAATCCTTGTCGCATCAAGCCCCGTTATGTCCTCTAGCCTCCTTATCATTGTAGGATCATCGTGACCTAGTATATCAAGCTTTAAGAGGTTGCCGTCTATCTTGTGGTAATCGAAATGGGTCGTTATTATATCGCTTGACATATCGTTGGCAGGATGCTGGACCGGGGTAAATGTGTCTATTTCCTCACCTACAGGAAGGACCACTATTCCGCCGGGATGCTGTCCGGTAGTCCGTCTCACACCTACACAGCCCTGAACCAGCCGATCCATCTCACAGCGTCTTTTGCTTATATTATGGGTCTCACAGTAATGCATCAGATATCCATAGGCTGTCTTGTCTGCAAGAGTACCTATAGTACCGGCCTTGAAGGTCTGACCATCTCCGAATATGACCGCTGTATAGGCATGGGCCTTGGACTGATAATCTCCTGAGAAATTCAGATCTATATCAGGCTCCTTGTTGCCCTTGAAGCCAAGGAAGGTCTCGAATGGTATATCAAAGCCCTGCTTGCTTAATTCATGACCGCATACCGGACAGATCTTATCCGGCATATCGCAGCCTGCATTTCCGGCATAGGCCTTTACCTCCGGCGAATCGAAGTCCACATAATGACACTTTGGACACAGATAGTGGGCAGGCAGGGGATTTACCTCTGTGATCCCGGCCATGGTGGCGACAAACGATGAGCCGACCGAGCCACGGCTTCCGACAAGATATCCGTCCTCATTTGACTTCCATACCAGCTTCTGGGCTATTATATACATAACCGCATATCCATTTGAAATGATCGAGTTAAGCTCCCTTTCAAGTCTTGCAGAAACCTGTTCAGGAAGGGTCGGACCGTACATCTCATGCGCTTTTGTATAGCAGATGGCCCTTAAGGTCTCATCTGAGTCCTCGATTACCGGCGGACATTTATCAGGCCTTGTAGGCGCTATCACATCGACCATATCGGCTATCCTGCCCGGATTTTCTATTACCACCTCCCGGGCTTTCTTTTCTCCGAGATATGAGAACTCTTTTAGCATCTCATCTGTAGTATGGAGATAGAGAGGCGGCTGATGGTCATAGCCCTTCATCTCCTTTTCAGACTGGATTATCCTTCTGTATACCTCATCACAAGGATTTAAAAAATGCACATCACAGGTAGCACATACCGGCTTGTCAAACTCCTCTCCTAAGGCTACTATCCTCCTGTTTATCTGGCAAAGCCCCTCCTCGGAATCCACAGGGCTCTTATCATCCTCTATAAGGAAGTGGTTATTTCCATTAGGCTGTATCTCAAGATAATCATAGAACTGGACTATACGCTGTATGATCTCCTTTTCCTTTCCCAGCATAACGGCCTGATAGAGCTCGCCCGCCTCGCAGGCAGATCCTATTATAAGTCCTTCTCTGTGCTTTTCTATCTCGCTTTTGGGAATCCGGGGAGTCCTTCTGAAATACTTAAGATGTGATAAGGAGACAAGCCTGTACAGATTTATCCTTCCTATATCATTCTTTGCAAGGAGTATACAGTGATAGGGCTTTGCCTTCATAATGGCCTCTGCGTCCATATGTCCGCAGTCATTTAACTCCTTAAGTGTATGTATATCCCTCATATATAGCTTTTTTACAAGCTCAAGAAAGATAAGAGCCGTGCATTCCGCATCATCTACTGCCCTGTGATGATGTCCGAGAGGGACATCAAGGTTTTTGGCTACATTATCAAGAGTAAGCTTTCCTATACCAGGTATCAGAAAGCGTGACATGGGCATGGTATCTGCAAATGTAAAATCCCAGTCTATACCAAGGTCTCTTGCTTTATTATGGATGAAGCTGCAGTCGAAATCAGCATTATGGGCGACTAGAACAGAGTTACCGCAGAATTCCCTGAACTT
The DNA here is from genome assembly GCF_052064335.1 of Candidatus Weimeria sp. HCP3S3_B5. Taxonomy (NCBI): domain Bacteria; kingdom Bacillati; phylum Bacillota; class Clostridia; order Lachnospirales; family Lachnospiraceae; genus Candidatus Weimeria; species Candidatus Weimeria sp. HCP3S3_B5. The sequence goes on from NZ_JBQHVU010000001.1 coordinate 138,894, forward strand.
TGGCAGGATCACATCTATACCGGGAGCGGAGCTTACCTGGGCATCGGTTATGCTTGTAAGCTCTGTTATCCTGAAAGGAATAGGTTTTTTGGGGTTTACAAATTCACTGAAGCGGTCAGTGATCTTTCCGTCCTCTATCTTTACAGCACCGATTTCTATAATATCGCATTTTTCGGCAGAAAGTCCTGTCGTCTCTATATCAAAGACGACAAAGGTATCTGAAAGGGTCTGGTCCTTTGGGTTTGTGACTATTGTCTTTGTATCATCAACCAGATAGACCTCGCAGCCATATATGATCTTGAAATCATCATGTCCCTTTGCAGCTGCTGCTGCATCAGGGAAGGACTGGACTACTCCATGATCTGTTATGGCAATGGCCTTATGGCCCCAGCTGATTGCCTGCTTTATGATATCGGAGACATCGCTTACACCGTCCATATCGCTCATCTTTGTATGGCAGTGAAGCTCTACTCTCTTTTCGGCGGCATTATCCATCCTTCTGACACGGAAGTCACTGATCTCACGGATCCCCTTTACCATACTTATAGATACCTCATGATCAAAGGCATCCATTGATGCAAGACCCTTAAGCTGTATGAAGGATCCGTTCTTTACTCTTGCCTTAAGGAGATCGAACTGGTCCTTTCCGAGGAACATCTTTACCTTTATGGAATCTGAGAAATCTGTAAGAGCAAACATATAGAGGATCTTGCCGTTTCTAAGCTCACGATCCTCAGCCATGAAGACCTGGCCGTGGACTGTTACCTGGCCCATGTCTCCGGAAATTTCCTTTATGGCGGTAAGCGGATCATCAAAATCCCTTCCGTATATCATCATAGGATCCTTGGAGCGGGTGAGATAAACCTTCCTGGTAAACGGCTGCTCCTTATTTTCCTTATCAAAGCCGGCTGCATCAGGATGCTTTTCGAGCGGGGCATCCGCTTTCTTTATAGCTTCCTTTTCCTGTCTTTTTTCTGCATCCTTCTCTATCTGCTCTATCTCAAGACGAAGTCTGGCCTCATTTTCCTTCCTTCTCTTATCATGTGAACTGGCCTTTGTATATCTGGTATCGATGATAAGATCAAGGCCCAATCTCTCACAGAGGATACGGCTCAAAAGGCGGACAAGCTCATTGTCCACCTCATGACATAGAAGCTCATCCTCTATGACTATAGTCATATGGTTGCCGTCAAACTCCGCCCGGCTCCTGTCAAGGACCTGAAAAAGTACAGGTGAATATCTGTGGATCTCCTCAAGTATACTGTCCTTGTATGCCTCGTAAAGCTCCTTTGGGGAATAGCTGCTTGCAGCAAGATTAAACGACTCTATTATGGTGATGTTTACCGGCTTTTCACGGAAATAGACATCCTTTATCTTTTTTTCAAGATTCCAGATGGCTCTTTTAGGAATAAGAGCATCCGAACGGAGATATACCTTAAGCACAGAATGATCCTTTGTAGTGGAGAGCCTTTCTATATCACAGTTCTCCAGAACATATCCGCCTCTGTCCTCGCTTTTTAGTTTTCCAAAGACATCAAAGAATTTCCTTTTCATTTCTGATCCTTTTAAGCTCATCCTTAAGAGCATCAAGAAGCTCATCCTCCGGGAATTTCTTCACATGATCCCCTCTGATCAGGAGTCCGACTCCGTCTCCTCCGGCTATCCCGATATCAGCCTCTCTCGCTTCTCCAGGACCATTTACAACACAGCCCATAACAGCGATCTTTATGTTCAGATCATCGAATTCAGATGCTATCCTTTCAACCCTTTCAGCCAGTCCTATAAGATCTATCTGGGTCCGTCCACAGGTAGGACAGGAAACTATCTCTATTCCGCCCTTACGCAGCCCAAGAGTCTTTAATATCTCCTTTGCTGCTGTGACCTCCTCTATTGGATCAGCTGTAAGAGAAACTCTTATGGTATCTCCTATACCCTCTGAGAGGATAAGAGCCAGGCCTGTCGCAGACTTTATCAGACCTCTTCTAAGGGTTCCGGCCTCAGTGATACCGACATGAAGAGGATGGTCTGTCCTTGTAGAGATCAGCTTATGGGCTGCTACGGCTGTCAGAACATCAGATGATTTGATAGAGATGACAAGGTTGTCATAGCCCATATCCTCTATTACAGCTGCCTCTCTTAAAGCGCTTTCGACAAGAGCCTTGGGAGTTACTCCTCCATATTTCTCCAGAAGATCCTTTTCAAGTGAACCGGAATTGACACCTACTCTGATCGGTATATTCCTTTCACTTGCGCATTTTACTACCTCCCTGACTCTTTCCCTGCTTCCTATATTTCCGGGATTTATACGGATCTTGTCTGCCCCGTTCTCTATAGAGGCAATGGCAAGGCGGTAATCGAAATGTATATCTGCCACAAGAGGTATATGGATCCTTTTCTTTATTTCTGATATGGCCTTAGCTGCCTCCATTGTAGGAGCTGTGCAGCGGATAATATCACAGCCAGCCCTTTCAAGGTCAAGGATCTGTCTTACCGTAGCATCCACATCCTCCGTTCTGGTGTTGGTCATTGATTGTATCAGAACAGGGTTACCTCCTCCGATAACCCTGTCTCCTATATGTACCTCTTTTGTATCCATTTATGCTTTTACCTCGAAACGATAAGCTTTCTTATATCATTACCCATAATAAGGACCATAAGGGCCATAAGGATAACGAAACCGACTCCGTTGATATATTCCTCAACCTTTTCGGGTATTTTTTTCCTGCTTATTCCCTCAATGATAAAGATAAGTAGTCTTCCTCCATCAAGGGCCGGGAATGGCAGCAGATTCATCACACCGAGATTGGCTGTAAGAAGGATCGTAATATTTATCAGATTCATCACTACATAATATATGCCATCAGCAAGTGAGCTCTTATAGGTGTCTCCGATCGTCTTTACTATACCTACAGGTCCTGACATATCGTTTATGCTTACATGGCCAAGGATAAGCTCCTTTAAGCTCTCGATAACCACATAGATCTGATACTTTATCTCATAGAAGCCGTATGCAATGGTCTTTATCGGTCCCGGATGGCTGCGTAGCTCGCCGCCTCTTACTCCGATCAGATATCTCTTAGTGATCTTGTCATATCTTGGCTTAAGCCTGGCTGTCCTTATCCTTCCATCCCGTTCATACTTAATAGTAAGAGGCTTTTTCTTATGGAAAAAGGTATAGATGCTTATCTCATTATAGAAATGGATCGGGTAACCGTTTATCTGCCTTATGGTATCACCGGCAGTGATCCCTGCCTGCTCTGCCGGATAGCCGGCAGTGGTTCCTGAAACTGTCGGTGCATAAAAGCCGGCTGAGCCAATCATTATTACAGAAAGGATAAAGGCCAGCAGAAAGTTGAATAAGGGTCCGGCAAATACTATGAGGAATTTCTGCCAGATCGGTTTCTTATTGAAGGCTCTTTCATCGTCACTCTCTGAATCCTCTCCCTCCATCACGCAGCTGCCTCCGAATGGCAGCATCTTCAGGCAGTACCTTGTCTCTCCCTTTCCAAATGAGAAAAGAGTAGGCCCAAGTCCGAGTGTGAATTCATTGACTCTAACTCCGCAGGCCTTTGCAGTCAGAAAATGTCCGAGTTCATGGAATATGATTATAAATCCGAATATCAGTATGGCTATTACTATGTTCACCTGGTTTTCCTTTACTGTTGCATATCTGTTAAGAGTTTTCCTTTATCAGCTTCTCTACAAGCTTTTTTACATCTTTTTCTGTCGCAAGAATGTCATCAAGAGTCGGATCATCCTCATAGTCGGACTCCATCATTGCCTGCTGGATAAGAACAGGTATCTCTGTAAAGCTTATTCTTTCCTCTAGAAAGGCCCTGACTGCCTCCTCATTTGCAGCATTGAATACACAAGGCATATTTCCGCCGGTAAGACTGGCATCGAATGCAAGCTGAAGCCCGAAGAAGGTCTCCATATCAGGATGATAGAAATGCAGGGCACCTATCTGGAATAGATCTAGCGAATCCACAGAAAGCTCTCCTCTTCTCGGATAGGTAAGTGCATAATGGATAGGTATCCTCATATCCGGTACTCCCATCTGCCCTATTACAGCTCCATCATAGAACTCTACCGCAGAATGAAGTATGCTCTCAGGATGGACAAGGACCTGGATCCTGTTTAGAGGTACGTCAAAAAGCCAGTGAGCCTCTATGACCTCAAGTCCCTTGTTTATCATTGTAGCAGAATCGACTGTTACCTTCTTGCCCATTGACCAGTTAGGGTTCTTTAGTGCATCAGAAAGAGTTACCTTCTCTAGCTCCTCTAAGCTCATACCCCGGAATGGACCGCCTGAGGCTGTAAGCAGAATCCTCTTTATTTCTTCGGATCTGTTTCCCTTAAGGCTCTGGAAGATCGCTGAATGCTCAGAGTCCACGGGAAGGATTCTTACTCCGTTCTCCTTTGCCAGAGGCATTATGATATGACCGGCAGCTACAAGCGTTTCCTTATTTGCAAGAGCTATGTCCCTGCCCTTTTTTATCGCATAGACTGTCGGCATTATTCCCTTCATACCGACTATCGCATTAAGAAGCAGATCTGATTCATCATCCTCTGCAACTGCTCTTAAGCCCTGATCTCCATACATGACCTCGATTGGAAGCTCCTTTAAGTCCTCCTTCAGCCAGAGCGCATCCTCCTCACATTCGCAGGATATGAGATGAGGCATATATTTCCTCGCCTGCATCAGGAGCAGTTCCCTGTTCCTCCCGCAGGCTAATGAGCATACCTTTATGTCGCTCATCTGATCCACTACGTCAAGAGCCTGTCTTCCTATCGAGCCTGTTGAACCGATTATTGATATCTTCTTCATGAAATCTCTCCGATCAAACTATAAGGGTTATAAGGTAATAGATGACCGGAGCTGTGATTATCACTGAATCAAACCGGTCAAGTATACCTCCGTGTCCGGGTATAAGCCTGCCGAAATCCTTTATCTCTACATTTCGCTTTATAGCAGAGGCTGCTAAGTCTCCTATCATGGAAATAAGACCTGCAAGACAGGAACAGAGACTAAGTATCACTATGTCTTCTGTAGTAAGATGCGACAGATGATCTCGGAATACCAGCATATATATAAGGTTTAAAAGAAATACACCTGCTAATCCGCCGACCGCACCCTCCACTGTCTTCTTGGGCGAGAGCACCGGAGACATATGATGCTTCCCGAAGAGCCTTCCTGCACAGTAGGCACAGGTATCGCAGCCCCAGGATGCCAGGAATATAAGCCAGACAAGATACTTTCCATGTGTATAGATCCTTGTCTGATAGATGAATGAAAGCATTACAGATACATAGACCGGGCCGAAAAAGAGCTCAGCGATTAGCTCTATAGTGTACTTTGGATAGCTTAATACATAAAAGAAGAGCAGGGCTATAAGCATTATCACTGTAAGCAGAGGGAAAAGACCCCCTTTTAGCCCAGAGATCCTGCTTAATTGCTTGCAGTTATCTCCTGACAGTATATACAGATAATATATGACAGTAAAAGCATAGCCGACTGATGCAGCAGGCAGCTTATTAAGTCCCAGAGCCCTGTAATACTCAAACAGTCCGATCATTGAGATCAGTCCTGTGACAATAAGAAGCAATGGTCCTCCAACTATAAGGACTAAAAGCTGGATAGCCACAAGAACTATCCCGCTTAACAATCTGGTACGAAACATTTAACACCTTTCCTTTAAAGAGACCCTGAATCCGGGAACCTATACCTTTCCATATCTCCTGTTTCTGTGTCTGTATACATCGACAGCCTTTTTTAGCTCGTCCTCTGTAAAGTCAGGCCAGTCAACAGGTGTAAAATAAAGTTCAGTATATGCAAGCTGCCAGAGCATGAAGTTGGAAAGTCTCTGCTCTCCGCTGGTCCTGATAAGAAGATCAGGATCCGGGATATCACTTGTATCCAGATATCTCTCAAACCTCTCTGCTGTGATCTGGTCTTTATCATCTATATCTGAATACATGGCTCTCATTGCACGTACCATCTCGTCACGGCTGCCATAATTGATACAGATGCACAGACACATGCCTGTATTTTTTTCAGTAGAGGCCTCAAGATCAGCTGCCTCCGAAAGAAGTTCGTCTGGAAGCCCAGACCGCTCACCTATTATTCTGGCTCTCATACCCTGCTCCAGACAGAGCTTTTTGCAGATCTTCATATATTTAGCCAGAAGCTTCATAAGTGTGGAGACCTCCTCGGCAGGTCTCTTCCAGTTCTCAGTTGAAAATGCATACAGGGACAGATACTTTATTCCAAGCTCGCTGGCTGCCTTTGTAATTGGCTCTACTCTTTTTGCTCCCTGAATATGCCCATAGGTCCTGGGCATTCCCTTTGCCTTAGCCCAGCGTCCGTTGCCATCAAGTATTATGGCAACATGAGCCGGAACCGGCAGCAATTCATTATCCATTATGCTCCTTATAAAAAAATGGGACAGTATGCTGTCCCATTGAACGCTGTGGTCATACAGTCATTACTTCTTTTGTCTTGTCATCTATAGCCTGATCGATCTTAGCTATGAACTCATCGGTGAGCTTCTGGATCTGGTCTGTCAGATCCTTTGTCTCATCCTCAGACAGGTCCTCTTCCTTACCGGTCTTCTTTACAAAATCATTAGCATCGCGGCGTACATTCCTTACCGCAACCTTTCCGGCCTCACCCATCTTCTTGACTTCCTTGGATAGCTCCTTACGGCGCTCCTCTGTAAGGTCAGGGAAAACAAGCCTTATGGACTTACCGTCATTTGTAGGATTGATACCTACATCTGAGCAGAGGATAGCCTTTTCTATATCCTTTAGCAGAGAGGCCTCCCAGGGAGTGATCTGGATCATCCTGGCCTCAGGAACATTTATATTGGCAACCTGCTGAAGTGGAGTAGGTGCTCCGTAGTAATCGACTGTTATCTTATCAAGGATATGAGGATTGGCACGGCCTGCACGGATCGCTGCATAGTCCTTAAGCAGAGATTCATAGGATTTCTGCATTTTGTCCTTGAATTCGTCTAATCTTTTATCCATATTTTCCTTTCTTAAGAAGCACTGGATCAGGCTGTTACGGTAGTACCGTTGAAGTCACCGCTTACAGCCCTAAGGATACTGTCCTTTTCCTGAAGAGCGAAAACCCTCATCGGCATATGGTTCTCACTGCACATTATAGATGCTGTAAGGTCCATCACCTGAAGACGCTTATCTATTACCTCCTCAAGTGAGATAGTTTCATATCTCTTAGCATCAGGGTCTTTGGCAGGATCTGCATTATAGATACCATCCACTGCCTTGGCAAGAAGTATCATATCAGCGCCTATCTCTATCGCCCTTAATGCTGTCGCTGTGTCAGTAGAGAAATACGGGTGGCCTGTCCCTCCAGCAAAGAATACGACATGTCCAGCCTCCAGATATTTCTCAGCCCGGTCCCTTGAGTAGAGCTTTGTAAATGAGGAGCACTCAAACGGCGTAAGGATATTGGTCATGAGTCCTGTATGGCGAAGGGCCTCTGACATGTATATACAGTTCATGACCGTTGCAAGCATACCTATCTGGTCAGCCTGTGACCTGCCCATATCTCCTGAGGTACGCCCTCTCCAGAAATTGCCTCCGCCGATCACTATCCCTATCTGGATACCGGTATCGGCAACCTTCTTGATCTGGGAAGCAACCTCACAAGCCTTTTCTTCATCAAAACCAAAACCCTTGTCGCCCGAAAGAGCCTCTCCGGAAAGCTTTAGAAGAATCCTTTTCATTACTGGGCCTCACCGAAAACAGAGCTTACATCAACATCAGCATATGACTGTGAAACGCGTCCGTCGATTATAGCACCATTATTGATCTGGACACTCTTTGACTTGATATCACCCATTATGACAGCAGAGGTGTCGACTACAACTGGTCCCTGTACATCGATATCTCCCTTGACTGCTCCGGCTATAACTGCGCTCTGAGCAGTTACATTTCCGATGATGACAGAACCTACTCCAACCTTTACTGTGCCGTTTGAGACTACCTCACCCTGAATATGAGCTGAATCAGCGAAGAACTCGCTGGCCTGTGAATTACCAGTGATATTTCCAGAGACTGTAAGCTTGCCATTGCAGGTGACATTACCATTGATGGTTCCCTGTATACTTATCGATCCTGTAGAATCAAGATCACCGGTAATGGTCATACCTCCGGTAATAACTGCATTCTCGTCTGAAACTGTTGCGCTTACTGTCTGCTCTGTGAAATCCATTGGTTTTTCCTCCCTGTCTTTAGCTGGCTCTTTTTCCTCTGTAAAAGCACCTGTATCTGTATCATTATCAGCGGTATCCGGTGTCTCATTGTCAGTAACAGCAGAAACTGTTCCGCCAAGAAGATCGGAAGCCTTTACTGATGAAGTATCATCCTTGCCATTTAACAGATCTGCTGCTGTAACTGAATTAGCAGGTGCTGTCTTATTCTCTTCCTGATCATCAGAATCTACTTTCTTTGATACCTTCTCGAGAAGTCCATCAAGCTTAGAAAGCTCTGAATCAACATCGATATTGGAATCATCGATAGTACCAGAAAGCTTGTCCTCCTTTTTCTCAGCTGCCGGCTTTTCCCCGGACATATTGCCCACTGCATCTGAGAAGTCATCCTTAAAATCCTTAAAGAAACTCATCTAAAACCTCCGTATATTATTTATCAGAAAGGGTTACATGCTGGATCAGCCTTGTATCCTTGTCTATCGGCAATAACAGATCCCCTTCTTTCTGAAGTTTCTGTATCAGGGCCGGAAGCGCAGCTACTGTTGAATCCTTATTCGCTGCATCATGCATCAGAACCACCGATGTTTTATATTTTATCACATCTGACATTACGTTTTCAATAATTTGAGAAGATTTTAATTCATTTGAAACTGCATCGCCGCTCATCACGTTCCAGTCAAAATAGGTTACCTTTTCCTTATCGAGAAAACTTATCAGATCAGAAATATTTGTATTGCTTACTTTATTAGAGCTGCCTCCGGGGAACCTGTAGTAAACGGACTTTACACCTGTGGTATCGTAGATGAGCTTTCTTATCCTGAAAAAATCCTTTTCAAATGCCTCTCTGGAAGCATAAACCTGATTGTACCTGTGGGTATAGGAATGCATTCCTATGGTGTGCCCCTCATTTACTATCCTTTTATACATCTTTATAGAATGCTTATCTGTCCTGCCATTCACAAAGAAGGTAGCCTTTACATTATAGTCATCTAAAATATCTAAGATCTTTCCCGTATTTGAAGACGGTCCGTCATCGAAGGTCAGATATACCTTCCTGATATCGCTTTCGTCCGCCAGATTTTCCTTGTCCGTCTTATAGGAATTTTGTTTAAGATCATAGTCATAGGAAAGAGAATTCTTCCCCTGGGCAGAGTGTGTGGAAAGATATCTGATCGTCTGATCCAGCTTGTCAAGCTTTGAATTCAGCGAATAAACGCTTACTGCAAGGCATATAAGAGCAGCGATCGTAAATATTATAAAAATGCTTAAAAATACTGTGACAAGCCTTCTGGTCCTTTGAACCCTGCTTATCTGCTCGCGCTTTTTCTGGATAGCTTCCTGTTCGTCCATAGAAAACCGTATATAAGAAAGGACGCCATAGTCATGTGATATGGCGCCCAAAAACTTCTGTGAAATATTACTGCATCTGCTTTGCTACTTCTTCAGCAAAGTTCTCATTTCTCTTCTCGAGTCCCTCGCCAGTCTCAAAACGTACAAACTTTGTAACAGTAAGATCAGTACCACAAGCCTTTGCAACCTGTGCTAAATACTTTTCAACTGACTGCTTGCCGTCCTCTGCCTTCACATATACCTGATCCATAAGGCAGACTTCCTTGAGCTCCTTATTGAGACGACCCTTTACGATACCAGCTTTAACCTTGTCAGGTTTCTTAGCCTCCTTAGGATCATTCTCGATCTGGGCTCTGATGATCTCGGTCTCGTGATCGAGATACTCCTGATCGACATCAGAATCACGGATATACTTAGGATTAAGTGCTGCGATCTGCATTGCGACATTATGGAGAGCCTCTTTGATGTCGTCATTAACTGCAGGGCAAGAAGCCTTGATGATGACTCCGATTCTTCCGCCGCCGTGGATATATGTTACGACTACTCCGTCTTCAGCGCTTACCTTCTCGAAACGTCTGATAGAGAGCTTCTCGCCTATAACAGCGATCTCCTCGTCAAGAGCTTCCTTTACTGTCTTTGATGTATCAAGAGGCCACTTGTCTGCAAGGAAACCATCTATATCACTTGCCTTTGTAGCAAGAGCGGCCTTGGCTACCTCTCCTACATAGGCCTTGAACTTATCATTGTTTGCGACGAAATCGGTTTCTGAATTAACCTCTACAATGGCAGCTGTGTTTCCCTCTGAAACTATATCAACAATACCCTCTGCAGCGATCCTGTCAGCCTTCTTCTCTGCCTTTGCCTGACCGTTCTTGCGAAGGTACTCGACAGCAGCGTCCATATCTCCGTTTGTCTCGTTAAGGGCCTTCTTGCAGTCCATCATTCCAGCTCCGGTCTGCTCACGAAGGTCTTTTACCATTTTTGCTGTAACAGCCATTATTTTCTCCTTTTATTGCAAAATTTATGATGCTGATTCCTCATCTGCTGAAGCATCCTTATCAGGAACTGAAGCCTCAGCGCCCTGCTTTGCCTCAATGACAGCGTCTGCCATCTTTGAAACAACAAGCTTGATAGCGCGGATAGCGTCATCATTACCAGGGATGATGTAATCAAGCTCATCCGGATCACAGTTTGTATCTGCGATTCCGATTATTGTAAGTCCGAGCTTATTAGCCTCGTTTACGCAGAGAGACTCCTTCTTAGGATCTACTACAAAGATTGCGTCAGGGATACGATCCATATCCTTGATACCTCCAAGGTTCTTTGTGAGCTTCTCCTGCTCCTTCTTAAGTCCGGCAACCTCCTTTTTAGGAAGGACATCAAAGGTTCCGTCGGACTCCATCTTCTCGATCTTCTTCAGACGTTCGATTCTTGATCTTATAGTACGGAAGTTGGTAAGCATACCGCCAAGCCATCTCTCGTTTACATAATACATTCCGCAGCGGCTTGCCTCCTCGGCAATGGTCTCAGAAGCCTGCTTCTTGGTACCTACGAAAAGGATCGTTCCTCCCTGGGATACAATGTCAAATACTGCATTGTATGCTTCATCTACGAGACCTACTGTCTTCTGCAGATCGATGATATGGATACCATTTCTCTCTGCATAGATGTATGGAGCCATCTTAGGGTTCCAGCGACGTGTCTGGTGACCGAAATGAACTCCGGCTTCGAGTAACTGCTTCATTGAAATAACGCTCATTTTAAACCTCCTGTGGTTAAGTCTTGCAGCCGAATCTCCTGCATCAAGAACCCCTGCTAAAGGGCACCACTCTCTGCATTATCAGCTGTGTCAAATAAAAAAGAGACCACCCTGGTCTCTTTCGAGCCTATGGTATTTTACCACAAGCCACCACTTATTGCAAGCACAAATTAATTTGAAAATACACTCGCTATATTCTGGTAGGAGGTTCCCTTTTTGAAGGAATAGGTTCCGGAATGGATTGTCCGGTCGTATCCGTTCTTCTCGAGGAAATGATTGAAATCAGTGGCCGAATCGACTATTCCGGCACTTTCCAGCTTCTTTCCTACATCGAGGGAGGAATCTCCTCTTGATACTGTTACCTTGACACTTTTATCTGATGTCTTTTTCTGGCCTTCTGTCTTCTCCTTCTTATCTGCCGCCTTTTCCTCCTTGTCCTCCTTCTTGCCATCTGATGGAGTATCACCTGAGGAGTGTGGCTTAGTTGTTGTAGTTGTCTTAGTCTTTACTCCGGTTTTTTTATCTGTCGTAACAGTGGTCTTTGTTTTACTTTTTTTATCTGAAGAGGTCTTTTTCTCCTCCTCGATCTCCTTTAAGGTGCGGCTATTCGCATCCCCTGAGGCAGTATTCCCGTCGACCATGCCGAGCTGTCTTGCCCTTCGCCTTACAGCTGAATCAGACATAGGGTTCCCGAGAGCTATGCCTATCATAAAAAGTATGCTTGTCAGAATAATTCCCAGTCCAAGCCCTCTCATATAAAACTTGCGCTTCATCATTACTCCTTATCAGCAAACAGATCAAGGATCATCTGGATTTCTCTCATACCCTTCCCTGTCTCTCTGGCAATCTCCAACTCGGAATATCCCTCGCGATGCATGGAGATGACCTTTTCCTTGATAGCAGCCTTTTCCTGATCGGTAAGTCTCTCATTCTGCCCTTTAGACTTGTCGTCTCCGCTGTCATCACCGGACTTTTCTTCATCGGAAGAGGCTTCATCAGGAGCAGCAGTCTCATGCCTTTCTTTTCCGCTTTCCTCTGTCCTGACTTCGACTGCCTCCGTATCCGGGGCACTCTCTTCATCTGTCTTTTGTTTTTTTGGCTTTTCCTTTATGGGTGAGGCCTGTCCTGTCTTTTTTGCCTCAAGAAGAAGCTCTCTTACATGGGACTCGGCATCGCCCAGGGTCTTTGTCATCCTGGTAAGCGCCTCCTGCTTGTCATTAAGCATCTGATAGAGAAAAAGGATCTCCCCATGGGTCTTGTCTATTGATTTGAATACAGAATCTGCGTATTCGCCTATAGACATGATCCTTTCATTTGTCTCCTTGTCAGCGCCTGCTTCGAACTCCTCCAGCTTTGTGTCTGTCTTTTCTGAAATCAGCTTATCAATCTGAAGAGAGGCCTCGCCGATCTTTTTTTCGAGAAGGATCCTGATCTGATCCTCGCTCATGCCCTCTATCTCATTCATATCACTGTCTGAAAGCTTTTCTGCTATAAAAAAGCTCCCCACAAAAAAGATGGCTCCAATAATAAGAAGCCCTATCTCTAATCCGGTCATCTTCCTTCTCCAATATCTGTCAAACCTTTATATCAAAGGAAACGGTCTCGTCCTTTTTTATTACACGACCGTCTGGCTCTTGGTCAGTATCATTCCTGCGCTTTTTTCCTCTCCTGTCTGACATGGCTTCTCCTCCATTGGATCCATCAGGATTCAAGGCACTTTCCTTTGAGGATTCGCTTTTCTTTTTCACTGTCCGCTGCGACTGCTCGGTTTCCTTAGTCACAACTACAGACATATTCTGCTGATTTATAGCAGGACGGCTGTCATCTGAAGCTTTCTGCGTGGACACCCCCTGGGTGCTCTGTATCATTCCGTTAAAATCTACAGGTCTAATTGACATATCTTACCTCTATGAAATCGGGTTGCGCTCTATCTCTCCATTCTTTTTTTCGAACTGCAGGCAGGACAGCTTGTCCTTAGTAGTAAAGGAAAGATCTGATATCGTTATAGTGACACCTGGGAAAATATCCCTGTGGACTGCAACCTTTGAATGCTGACTTGTGATAAGCTCCTGATGCAGGGCATTAAAGCTTTCCCTGTGCTTCTTCAAGTCAGATCTGATCTGTTCTACCTTTGCCATTATATCTGAGAGGTATTTCCTGTTCTTCTCGTCAAGGACCTTACCGGCCTTAATGAACTGCTCGTAGCTGTCGATAACGGGAGCAATCTTTTCAAGCTGCTTTGTCTCATCAATTATCTGCTTCTGCAGCAGGTTATATCTTTCCTTCTTTTCAGGATCGATACCTACCTCTATCCTTGCTGCCGCCCCCATCTCTGAACCGATCGTAAAAGATTCCACCTTGCCTCCGGCTCTTATCACGGATCCGGCTATAATGCCCTTCTTATTCATCACAAGGACATCAGTTGATGCACTTACATTGCTGTAAAGGATAGATCCGGATTCCACATATCCTCCGGCTATCACTCTGGCACTTTCGATAAAGGATGAGATCAGATTGCTCCTGCATTTTATCAGGCCCTTGTTCATCCCGTGAATACCATGCTTTACTATGATCTGGCCTCCGGCATCGACAAATGCGCCCTCGACCACACCATCTATCACAATGTCTCCGGTAGCATGTACGGAAAATCCGCTTCTTAATGCTCCCTCGATATGTACATTGCCATCATAATCTATGTCTCCAGTGCTGTTGTCTACGTCTGACTTTATCTCAAGCTCATCCGAAACATTGACAGTGGAGTCGGGATCAAGACTTACATGACCGTTGATCTGGGAAAAAATCTCTGTGCCATCGGCATTTGGATATATATTTTTACCGTATTTCAGCTCAAGTGACTTCACATCTCGGACAGGTATGGTATTACCGAAGACATCCTTGCCCGGAATTCCCTGAACAGCAGGAATAAGCTTTGCCAGAAGATCCCCGGACTTCACCGGAGAAATCGTATTCAGATGCTTATAGTCGACCGAGCCGTCCTCCAGCCGTTTTGGACGTAAGGACGGATTGGTGTTGAAGTTGTAGATAATCCTGGCATCATGACCGATCTGGGGCATATCTCCTTTTGCAAGGATATACTCGGTATTATAATGTCTGTCAGAAATAAATGAAATTATCGCATCCTGATCGATCCCGTAAACGATCCCTCTTCCGGAAAGCTCTTCTATTATATCCCTTGGACCTAAAAGCTCTCCGCCAGAGGACGGAGGGAAAAATCTGACCATGACCTTCATCTTATCGAGAGAGACCTTTATGGTCATAAGCTCACTGAACTCGGGACCATCATAAGGAGACAGCGGTATCACAGTTGCCTTCGGACTTGCAAGCTGCTTTCCAAGAAGCTCAGCATCAAAGCCAAAGATCTGATGGTCATTTATATATGCGGATGCTTCATTAAGCTCCATGTTTTTCCCACCGGGAGAAGGAGGAAAATATCTGGAGTAAGCTTTTCCGTCTTTTAGCAATATCTGAATGTATCCGTCTGAGCTACCCATTATCCGCCTCCCAGCCATAAACTATAAGTCCATAACTATTATACCATATTATTATATAAGCCGCATTAACCTTACAAAAGTTCCATATACTTTCCCATGACCTTGCGCATCTTGAGCAGGGCCTTTGTATGAAGCTGAGAAACTCTTGATTCAGATACGGAAAGGACCTCGCTTATTTCCTTTAAGGTCAGCTCCTCATAATAGTACATAAGTATAACCTTTCTCTCCTTCTCTGTAAGAAGAGATAAGGATTCCTGAAGCTTGTCCTTTAATTCATCACGCGAAATCTTCTGCTCAGGCTCCTCGAAGAAGCTGTTATTCTTCGAATCTATCGCAGGCTCATTGCCTCCGGCATCCATAAACTCATTCAGCGAAACCAGATTTGTCATCTTAAGCGTTGACATGAAAGACAGATACTCGTCCTCAGTAAGTCCCATCTCATCCGCAATCTCGGAATCGTCAGGTTCCTTGCCGTTTTTCTGCCAGAGATTCTTTACAGCCTCGTCATAGGCTCGCTGCTTCTGCCTTATGGTACGGGGTATCCAGTCCATCTTCCTTATCTGGTCAAGGATAGCACCCTTGATCCTAAGCGAAGCATAGGTCTCGAATTTGACATCCTTCTTCAGATCGAATTTGTCGATAGCATCGATAAGCCCGAAGATTCCATAGCCAACCAGATCGTCATATTCGACCTTGTTGCAGAGGTACATGCTCATCTTGCCTGCAACGATTTTGACAAGAGGAGAATATTCTATTATAAGCTTCTCTCTGATTTCCTGAGACGGACGCTTTGAATACTCATCCCAGAGAGAGGAATTGAACTTAACTGCCAATTTCTGTCACCTCATTCCTCTTTTTCCTTGCTTTCATCCAAAGAGGCCTCCTCCCCGGAATCATCCGACTCGTTTAGATCCGCCTCAGTCTGGGCTTGCTTTTCCTCTTCCTTTTCATCTGTCTTAAATCCCAGATCAAGGAAAAACCTGACCAGGCATCCTAGTATACCAAAGATCACAACGGTAAAAAGAAGTCCCCGGACAAACTGCGGAAAGGATGCACCTTTAAGAATACTTATAAGGGAGGACATTGCTGAGGCTGCTAAGGTTATAAGTATCGGAATAGGTTTTGTGTTTGGTTTATTATATTTCATATCTTGTATGGCGTCTTTCCAACTGCCTTGATCAGAAAATCCCCGCTCTCGCTATACAGCTCAACCGTACGTCCGTAATTCTTTCCGCAATCCTCAGACAGAAGGGGAATACCCAGCTGCTTCAGCTTGTTCCTGCAGGCTATTGCATTTCTTTCCCCGACATTTATAGTACTTGATGCACCAGAGAGCTCAAACATCTTAGCTCCACCGGCAATCTTTGCACGGATCCTTGACCTCATGGCTCCTGCCTTTATCATATCATCATAAAGCTTCTGGATCCCGGTGTCAGCAAACTTGGCAATATTGCTGTTGTTCCTGATCTGGGTACTGTCAGGAAGCATTATATGGGCAAGTCCCGTAACCTTGCTTACAGGATCATACAGGGCTATTCCGATACATGAGCCAAGGCCTATAGTTGTAAGATTATCCGGAGCATGACAGACCTTCAGGTCAGCCATGCCAACTTTTATCATTTCACCCAAGCCTGAATCACTCCTTATACCGGTAGACCAAGAGCCGCAAGTATCTTCTGATAAGAGTCTCCCTCCGGCATCAGTATATAATAGCCTGAAATATCAAGGTCATCGCCCATTTCAGTCTTTATCATAAGAGCGTTATCTCCTACCATTCCGAACTGTATGGCCGGTACCGAAAGAATTGCCCCGGCCATATCTATTGCAACATATGGTACAGTAGGCGTGATCTTTAAGTTGGTAAGGCCTGACAGAGCTGACAGGTATGCTCCGGCTATGATATTGCCTATCTCCTTTATCGCGGAAAGATCCATTTCATCGAAATCAGCGTCATAATTGGCTGGACGCATCATAAGTCTGTTTACCAGATGATGGGCTGAGGGCATATCCATAAGAAACATCATGCTTCCTGTAATATCAGCCTCTACGCCAAGCATGATCCCAACAACCACCTCGTCCTCTGAGCCGATCGCGCTTACGATCTTTTCGACAGGAGTAAGCTCTACATGAGGCACGCTCATGTTGATCTTTACATTGAGCATATTGGCCACTGCAGTTGTGGCATTGCCTGCACCGATGTTTCCTATTTCAGAAAGGACATCCGGATACATTTTATTGATCTGCTCTAATGACAGTTTACTCATTTGCAATCTCTTTCAAAAAACTATTTCTGATCCTCAACGATAGCAGAAATATCAAAGATCGATACAAGATCGTCGCCTGTTTTTCCTATACCAGTGATAAATACGGTATCATTCCTGTGTGACGGCTTTACATTCCTGTTGATCTCTGACTCTCCGAGAGCGATCACCTCACGGACCTCGTCCACAAGGACACCGACATATCCCAGGTCCTCAAGCTTTAGTATGACTATCCTTGTCTTGTTCGTGATCTCATCGTCTCCTAAGCCCATCTTTCTTCTGACAGACATTACAGGGACAACCTCTCCACGAAGATTTATTATCCCTACGTAATGATACTGGACCTTAGGGACTCTGGTGATCTTCTGCATACGGACGATATTATCAACGAATGAAATATCGATCCCGTACTTCTCGTCACCGATCTTTACAACTATATACTGCTTCTTTGCCTCGTCAACGATGTCACCGTTGTCCTTGCGCTTGATCTCTTTCTTATTGTCCATTATTTACCCCCTTAAAACATTGCGTTTGAATCAAGGATAAGTGCCACTTCACCATCACCTAAGATAGTTGCTCCACTGATCATCTTGTTGTTGTCCATTACCTTGCCGAGAGACTTTATTACTATCTCCTGCTGACCGATAAGGCTGTCAACTACAAGGCCGGCATAATTGTCGCCCTTCTTTACAATGACGACGATCAGATTATCTGGATTGTCCTCTCTAGGCTTGCAGTCAAGAAGCTCATCAAGGTGGATAAGAGGGATCACGAGACCTCTTAGGTATATGACCTCCTTGGCCTGGACATATTTGATATCTGAAACAGATATGTTCTCTATGTTCATGATAGAGGCCAGGGCGATCGCATATTTCTCATCTCTTACCTCGACCATCAGAGCCTGGATTATGGCAAGTGTCAGAGGAAGTCTTATGGTAAAGGTAGAGCCTTTTCCAAGCTCTGACTTGACCTCAACGTCACCACCTAGCGCCTCAATATTGCTCTTTACCACATCAAGGCCGACTCCTCTTCCTGAGATATCTGTTACAACCTTTGACATTGAGAAGCTAGGCATGAAGAGGAAATCAATGATTTCCTTCTTTGTCAGGTTCTCAGCATCCTCCTCTGAGACAAGTCCTCTTTCGATGGCCTTCTGCTTTACTGCCTCTGTATCGATTCCGGCACCGTCATCTCCTACCTGGATTATGACATTGTTGCCCTCCTGATATGCGTTGAGGAAGACCTGACCGGTCTCTGGCTTTCCGGCTGCCTTACGGACCTCAGGCGCCTCTATACCATGATCTGCGGAATTACGGAGAAGATGCTGCAGAGGATCGCCGATCTGGTCTACAACAGTACGGTCAAGCTCCGTATCCTCACCGGTCATCACAAGCTCCATAGGTTTTTTAAGCCTTCTGGAGAGATCCCTTATCATTCTAGGGAATTTATTGACTGTATTCTCGATAGGGACCATCCTTACCTTCATTACTGATTCATGAAGAGTCGTAGTGATCCTCTCGAGATACTCTATCTGTTCCTGGAAGCTCTGTCTTGTACCCTGATTGTCAGGACTTTGTGCATTCTCCTGAGAGCTTAGGGAAACAAGGGAATTCTTGGCTATGATAAGCTCTGATACCTGATTCATAAGAGCATCGAGCTTTTCGATATCAACCCTTACTGTACGGGCTGTGACAGGCTTGTTGACCGTCTGCTTCTTCTTGGTGTCCTTCTTGGCCGGTGCCTTTGTAGCAGATCCGGCTGCCGGTGCTGTCTCTCCTGCTGCTGGAACCGGAGCTGGTGCCTTTTCAGCTGTCTCGACGGCAGAATCCTTATTCTTGTACATATCTGCTGTAACCTTGTCGCAGTCACAGGATTCGATCTCAGATACATTAAGAACCGCCTGCTTTATAGGCTCGAGCTCCTGCGAGGATGCAAGTATGAACGAGAAGGCCAGATCAAACTTCTCATCCTCTATATCCTGTGAGCTCGGAGAATAAACAAGGATCTCACCGAAATCCTCGACAGCCTTGTATACAAGGAAGGCTCTTGCGGCCTTTAGCATGCATTCCTTCTGTATATGGACTGTGAAGCCATAAAGGTTCATTCCTGAATTCTGACTTTCTGTCAGGGCATTTATTTCTTTCTCTTCGAGGCTTATGTTTTTGTATGCGAAGGCTGCATCAGGATTCGCTGCCTCGGGCTTGCTCTCCTGTGCTGCCTCAGCTGACTCAGCAGGAGCGGCCGAAGCATCATCTCCTTTTCCTCCCTCTGCGAGGAAATCATTCAGACGTTTGATAAGGGCTGCATTATCTTCATCACCCTCATTGGAGGTCTGCTTTATAGTGTCGACATAAGCCTCGATAGCATCGAGACAGTCAAAGAGGATATCGATAAGGTTTGAATTGACCTTTATCGTATCGTTTCTGATCTCCGAGAACACATTTTCCATATCATGGGTCAGATGCTGCATCTTCTTGAATCCCATGGTACCTGCCATTCCCTTCAGAGAATGGGCTGCCCGAAAGATCTCATTGATCACGTCCTTGTTCTCAGGTTCCTTCTCAAGGATCATGATGTTGTCTGATAAAGCCTGAATGTGCTCATTCGACTCATCGATAAAAATATCAAGATACTGTCCTACATCCATTGGTCTAAACCCCCAATTCCTTACTGATAGCTCTCGCTATCTCCGTAATAGGTACTGTTTCATCTGACAGGCCCCTTTCCTTTACGGATCTGGGCATGCCGTAAACCACACAGGAATTCTCATCCTGAGTGATAGTGTAAATATTCTTGCATTTCTTAAGCTGTGAAATGCCCTCTGTTCCGTCGGATCCCATTCCGGTAAGAACAACGCAGAGAATGTTGTCGCATGAGACCCTGCATAGAGATTCATACATAACATCGGCACAAGGTCTTAGGTTGTGAACAGGCGGACCGTCATAAACACAGGCCTTGAGATGTCTGTTGCCATCCTCACTCACCTCGAAATGACGACCTCCTGGAGCAATATAGACACAGTCAGGGAGAAGAAGCTCTCCATCCATAGCCTCCCTTACTCTTACTCTTGACTTTGAGTCGATCCTGTCGGCAAGGGATGCAGTAAAGCCAGCTGGCATATGCTGGACAACGACTACAGGTACCCCCAGATGCGGAGGGAGCATGGGTATCATACGGTTCAGAGCCTGCGGGCCGCCTGTCGAGCATGCAAGCGCAACAAGACTGAAGCTTGATATCATGTTTCTTTTTGTCTCCTTAATGCCATTTTGCTTTATACCGCCTGTCTGTGCATATGATCTGTTTCGGGAGGAGACTGCACGAAGCGCGCGTAAAAGGCTTCTCTTAAAACGGTCCGCCTCAGCTGCGTCATTGAAGCGGAAGGGCCTTACCACTACCTCTACTGCTCCTGCCTCGAGAGCCCTGACTGTTACCTCCCGATCTTCTCTGACTGCTGATGATATGGCTATAACCGGTATCACAGTGTTTTTGGAGCAGAATTTCTGTATAAGGTCTATCCCGCTCCAGTCACCAAGATATACATTCATCACTATGCAGTCAAAGCTCTTCTGCAACAGAAGCTCCTTTGCGCTTCTGATGTCACCGGCTGTTCCTTCTACGGAAAACTGTGGTTCCTGTGTTATTATATCACACAATCTTTTTCTCATGAGTGCAGAGTCATCTACCACTAGAACATTTATCATTCAAATTCCCTGTTCCTTCTTTCTCTGTCTTCTCTGCTCATCAAAGACATATTGTATTATACGTTCACGAAATCTCTGATTCTTAAAGACAAACATAATCCGATAGCGGAATTTTCCGTTTTCCGGGATCTGTCTGCAATCAAGGATCCTGCCTATGATTTCAAGTCTGTCCTGCTTTTTATCATCCTCGTTAAGTTCCATCCTAAGGAGCACAAATTCGTTTCCCTTCAGATTCCCTGCTGTCACGAAAAGAGCTCCTCCTCCACTGATATTAAGGATAACTCCCTTTTCAGGTCGTATATAGTCAGGTATATTCTCACTAATATACTTATCTATATCGCCTATCTGCAAGGGGTCAAGCTTGTCATCGCCAAGTGGCAGACAGGATGCTTCTATCGAGCAGTCAAGCCTGAAATACTCCCTTCTCTGGAATCTCTCAAGCGGTGAGGTAAGGACCGCGTCCATCAGATAGAAATTACCCTGCTTGTAAAGCGATGTGATATTGCCGTGAGAAAGAAGAAAGCCCTTATCCGTAGAAAACATGAAATCATATCTGAGCTTGGTGCTTAAAGCGATAAGCTTTCTCTTATCCATAGGGATATAGAGGACAAGTGTCCCATCATCTCTTATATCAAATATCTGCGAGAGATATTCCTTAGCGTGGACACTGCCTGTCTGCTGTTGTCTGGCTGTCTGCTGGGTGATCTTTATGATCACCTTTGTTCCGGCCCTGATACCTGTGAAAGCCATAGCTACCTACCTTCGCATGAAGCTTTCAAATAATGTCCTTATCGAAAAGCTTCTGTTCTTAACTATATCTTCATCCAAGAGCTTATATGCTATATCCGAAAAGCTCCTTGAGCTCCTTGACTGCGGATAAGCCATGCTTACTATCTTCTGAGCCCTTACAGCCTTATCGAGATTGGAATCCTGCGGAACAGCGCCTATGAAATCCACATGGCTCTCGAGGAACTGTCCTACTACCGAATCGAGTCTGTGATAGACTGTATTTCCGTCACTTTCATTCCTTATCCTGTTTGCCACTATTCCTACCTTACTGAAGCTCTTATTATAGAGCGGGTTTAAAAAAAGCGCCTTTAGAAGGGAATATGAGTCGGTGATCGAGCTCGGATCAGGAGTCGCTACCAAAAGGATCTCCGGCGAGGAGACAACAAAGTCCATCACATGATTGGAGATACCAGCTCCTGTATCCACTATTATTATATCACAGAGTCCTGAAAGCTGGGTCAGGGAACGGACAAGAAGATGCACCTGCTCCTCGTTTAAGTCATTAAGTGACATTATCCCGCTTCCGGCTGAGATAAAGCCGATACCCATAGGGCCCTCTGTGATCACATCGGAAAGCATATGGCCTTTGAATACCACATCGCTTAAGTTGTTTTTAGGGATAGTGTTAAACATCACCTCGACATTTGCCAGACCGAAATCTGCATCGAATATGATGACCTTCTTTCCCATTTTTGCAAAATTAACAGCAAGATTGACGGCAAGATTTGATTTACCGACTCCTCCCTTGCCACTGGTTATAGTGATGACTCTCGCAGAGGAGACATTTTGCTGATTGCTGGATTTTATTACATTTCGTAATCCTTCTGCCTGATCCATCAGTTGCCTCCAAGAAGATTCTTAACTAATTTCTGTGGGTCGAGTACTTTAAAATCCTCCGGGACATTCTGTCCATCAGTGATATACGACAGACTTTTGCTGCAGTACTGACGGATATTGTAGATATTCCCCAGGTTTGCCGTTTCATCAAGCTTTGTAAAGATAAGCGAGTAATCGGTAAAGTCACTGTAGGCATCTACTATCCTCTTAAGATCCATATACTTTGTAGTAGCAGAAAGCACAAGATAGATCTGAAGCATATACTTATCAGGTACAAGTGAGATAAGCCTTGAAAGATTCTGTCTCTGCTTGTCATTTGTGTGCGAAAATCCCACTGTATCGACAAAAATGATATCGCTGTCCCTGTATTTGGCAAGGGACGGTACTATATCATCCGGTGTCATAAGTATAGTAGTCGATACATCAAGTATATCTGCATAAACAGAAAGCTGCTCTGTTGCTGCTATCCTGTAGGTATCTGCTGTAAGAAACGAGACCTTTTTCTTCTGATTGACCTTGAAGAAGCTGGCAAGCTTTGCCAGAGTAGTAGTCTTTCCTACTCCTGTCGGGCCTACAAGAAATACAACAGCCGGATAGCCGTTGTCGCTGAGCTTTATCTGCATGGCCTGACCGGTCTTTAAGACCATCTTCTGATAGACATCAGAAATGAGATAATCCATGCTGTTTCCGGCTTCTATCATAGAATCCATATCGCAAAGAAGTGAATTCACATATCTCTCGTCCACCTCATGATCCACAAGAGTATTATAGAGCATCCTGGTGAAGCCTAAATATGCTCCGCTTCCCTTACTGCTGTATCCCGCATTCTTTACCTCCTGCTCCTTTAGATCAGGCTTATCTGTTGCAGGAGAAGCTGCCTTCTCCCCTGGCCTTGAAATATCCTGGGCTGTCTTTTCCAGCGGAACAAAGCTGCTCTTCTGCCCAGACTCTTTATTCTTCTGATCCGGGGATGGAGCTGACGGAGCCGTGATCACTTTTGAGACTTCATCAAATACGCTTTTCAATTCATCCGCATCTATATTCTTTTCAGGCGAGGCCTTGGCAGGAGCCTGTTCCTGTTTCCGGTACTGCTCTATAGCAGATGTGTGTCCACTGACCGGAGGAAGAGGAGCCGTAAGGTCAAGCTTTTCATCTGCAACTGCAGAGAAATTGGAATCCGCTTCCTTCTCAGGCTTCTTTTCAACGGTATAAGGTGCCTTCTTCGAAGCAGGATCCAAAGCCTGATAGTCATCCTCTATGGCGGCTGTCACCTCATAGGTGCTTTTTTTGAAAATGCCAAAGATCCCGCCCGGATGTATCTCCCTTACATTCATTATCACAGCAGAAGGGCCCAGATCCTCCTTTGCGGCATTTATAGCATCTTCCTTTGTTTTTCCTGTATATTTGTTTATCGTCATGAATCAGTTACCATCCCTACAGACTGAAGTTCAATATCGGACTCGATTTCATTATAGGATACAACGATCAGATCGCTGTAGTAATCCTCGGAGAGCTTCTTGAAATACATCCTGACTATTGGAGAAAGGACAACAATAGGAGTCTTTCCTGTGTCCTCCATAGTCTTCACAAGAGCCCCAAGAGAATTCATGATATCCTTTATCTTCTCTGGATCAAGGGTAATATATGCCCCCTGCTCTGTCTGCTTGACAGAACCCATTATCTCCTGCTCCACCTTAGGATCTACAGTGATCACCTGATTAGGCTCGCCCTGATCAAAGAACTTGGCTGAAATAGCAGGCTTTAGCCCCTGTCTTACATACTCTGTAAGCACATCTGTATCCTTGGTATTAGGCGCATGGTCGGCAAGGATCTCGAATATGGAAAGGAGATCCCTTATAGATATGCCCTCAGCGAGAAGATTCTTAAGAACCTTCTCTATATCTCCAAGTGAAAGCTCCGCAGGGGTAAGCTCATCAACAAGCGCAGGATTGGATTCCTTTAAGTTGTTGACAAGATTCTGTACATCCTGTCTGGTAAGAAGCTCAGCTATATGGCTCCTTATCACCTCGGTCAGATGTGTGGCTATTATGGATGGAGGATCGACGACTGTATATCCGAGTGACTCAGCCCTCTCCCTCTGTCCCTCTGTGATCCAGAGTGCCGGAAGATGGAAGGAAGGCTCCGTAGTAGGGATACCTGTGATCTCCTCCTCGACATAGCCGGGATTCATCGCCATATAATGGTCGAAAAGGATCTCTCCCTCGGCGACCTGTACTCCCTTTATCTTTATGATATACTGGTTGGGATTTAACTGGATATTGTCACGGAGCCTTATGATAGGCACAACTGTACCAAGCTCAAGAGCTATCTGCCTCCTAATCATAACGACACGGTCAAGGAGATCTCCACCCTGATTCACGTCAGCCAGAGGGATAATACCGTATCCGAACTCAAGCTCGATAGGATCGACAGAAAGAAGTGAAACGACATTTTCAGGCTTCCTTATCTCCTCAGCCTGAGTCTCCTCCTCCTCGACCTGATTCTTTATATCCTCCTTGCCTATAGTCTTGTTCATCCTGTTGGCTATCACCAGAAAAGCAACTCCGAATGCTATGAAGAGGACATGGTTAAGAGGTGTCACGGTCCCAAGGAGGATCATGATAATGCCTACGACATAGAGCACTCTTGGTATTCCGAAGAGCTGCTTCATCAGCTGACCTGAGAAATCAGCCTCCTTGGCTCCCTTGGTCACAAGAAGACCTGTAGCCAGGGATATAAGGAGAGAAGGTATGGATGATGATATACCATCACCTATAGTAAGTAGTCCGTATCTGTTCAGGGCGTCAGTGGCAGCCATACCCTTGCTTGTGATACCCATTATGGTTCCGCCTGCCAGGTTTATAACTGTGATAATAAGACCTGCTGTTGTATCTCCCTTTACGAACTTGGTAGCACCATCCATGGAGCCGAAGAAGGAGGATTCCTCCTGAAGCTTGTCTCTCTGTCTCTTAGCCTCCTTCTCGTCGATAGATCCTGAGGAAACATCAGCCTCTATGGCCATCTGCTTTCCTGGCATCGCATCGAGTGTGAATCGGGCTGTTACCTCTGCGACTCGCTCAGTTCCCTTATTGATGACTATAAACATTATGATAAGGATAATGATATAGACTATGGCGCCGATTATTATATTTCCTCCGCCTACAAAGGAGCCGAAGGTCTCTATTACATTACCGGGCTGACCGGTGGTGAGTATAAGTCTTGTCGATGCAACATTAAGTGAGATACGAAAAATAGTGGTAAGGAGCAGAAGTGTCGGATAAAAGGACATATCAAGAGGCTCTACCACGAAAAGCGAATTGATGAGCACGGTAAGAGCTACCGCAATATTAAGGGCCAGACAGATATCAAGAAGCCATGAAGGAATCGGCACAATAAAAAAGATGACCGCAGCAAGAAGATATGCTGTGACCGCGAGATCTGTACTTCTTATGCCGGTTTTTTTCGCAAGGACATTATCCAATGCCTGACTCCTTTTCTTTAAGCATTTGTCTGTTGTATTTATTCTAGGTCAAATGACTAAATCTTTCAACCCGAGGACCTCCTCTTATTATAAATCACAGCGAGCACTTCCGCAACTGCCTGATAAAGCTCAGGCGGTATCTGCGAGCCTATATCGACTGTCGTATAGAGGGCTCTAGCAAGAGGTTTGTTCTCGACTATCTCGACGTTATTTTCTCTGGCTATCTCCTTTATCCTCGCAGCTATTATCTCCTCTCCCTTTGCTACTACAAGGGGAGCCTCCTGCGAATCCTGATCATAGCTTATGGCAACAGCTATATGGGTAGGGTTTGTGATGACGACATCCGCCTTTGGGACATCCTTCATCATTCTACGCTGGGAAACCTCACGCATCTTCTGCTTCTGACGTCCCTTGATCTGGGGATCACCCTCTGTATCCTTGTATTCATCCTTTACTTCCTGTTTGGTCATCTTGATCTCGTTGCGGAACTTCCTTCTCTGGAAGACATAATCAAGAAAGCCGAGCGCTAAGTATACCGCACTTATACGAAGTCCTGTATCTATGACCAGACTTCCTATAAGGGCAATAGCCTGATTTAAGTCAAGCTCATAGAGGATGAAGATCTCGTTTAAATGACCCTTTATCACAGAGTAGGCGACAAAAAATATTATCACTATCTTTGCGATAGAAATGAAGAGATTCATAAGAGCCTGCTTTGAAAACATTCTCTTGAATCCATTCAGGGGGTTTAGCTTATCAGCTGTAGGCTTAAGCGGTTCGGTCGAGACCTTGAACTGAAACTGCAGACCATTGCCCAGAAGAGCGCTTAAAAAACCGGCCAGCATAAATGGCAGTGAGATAATAAGCATCTGCTTATATACCTCGTTTAAGACACCATGTACCGAGGCAACGGTCGGATTGCCCCTTTCTGATGCCATATAGGTCGGAATAAGGTCTGCTATTGACCATCTGTATATATTTACAAAGCTTTTTCCCATCCAGGCAGCAAAGATCTTTAGGCTTATAAAAAGCACAAGAAGCTCTATTGCCATTCCAAGCTCCTGGCTTTTGGCAACAGAACCCTTTTTTCTGGTGTCTGAAATCTTCTTGGCTGTAGGTTCCTCTGTCTTATCTGAGAAATAGGTCAGATCCAGAGGAAGCAGCTTATGCATCTGATCCATCAGGAATGCAGTCCCTCCGCAAAATTGCGCAGATTGATCTTTATCTGCTGACTGACAAGGTCTACTACTTCAGGAAAAAGGAAAACCAGAAGATACATGATAGCAAAGCCCACAAGGATCTTAAGCTGGACTCCTATAGTAAACATATTCATCTGAGGGGCGACCTTGGCCATTATTCCAAGCAGCACGTTCATAATAAGCATGACCGAAAAAACCGGCAGCATCACCCGAAATCCTATCACGAAAAGATTCCCCATATATCTGGTCATTGCTTCAAGAAGTATCCTGCTCTTGAATTCCACCAGACCGACAGGGATCAGAGTAAAGGAATCACAGAGTGAGTGGATCAGGTATCTGTGCATACCTCCTGTAAGGAGAAGAAGCAAGGTAAAATAATAGTACATATTTGCGGTGATAGTGATCTGTGAATTCATGGAGGGATCAAACTCTGTTACCATGGAGAAGCCCAGATCCATATCCATCACATTTCCGGCAAACTGAACTATTGCACTGCAGATGTTTGCTGCAAATCCAAGAAGCATGCCTGTGATCGCTTCCTTAAATACTATTACTCCATAACCGATCACACTTACATAATCAGCCTTATAGGAATCCACTCCCAGAGTACTAAGCATCATTATCGATAAAAGAGCAGAAAGCCCGATCTTGGTCTGACCCGGAACGCCCTTCATCGAAAAGAATGGCGCTGTAAGCACAAAGCAGCTGATCCGCACCAGTATGAGCAGAAAATATTCTATTGTGTCGAGATCAAACGTGTAATTTACCATTGCTACTTAATGTAAACGCTGAAATTCGACCATAGTGTCGTGATATACTTCACGAGATTATTCATTATAAAGGAGCCAAAGATCATCAGAGCTATAAATATGGAAATAATCTTTGGTACAAAGGTAAGGGTCTGCTCCTGGATCGAGGTGACAGTCTGGAAAATACTTATCACAAGTCCGACTATCATGGATATCAGAAGCATAGGAGCTGAATTAACTATGACGTTGTAGAAAGCGTCACGCATTATGTCAAGTACCTGTCCTTCAGTCATATGTCTCCTTTCTCTGTCATTGGAAGGTTTTTACAAGGCTTCCTATAACCAGATTCCATCCGTCAGCCATAATGAAAAGCAGTATCTTGAACGGAAGTGAGATCGTAGTAGGAGGAAGCATCATCATTCCCATTGACATAAGAACCGATGCGACTACCATATCTATTACTATAAACGGGATATAGATCAGAAATCCCATTATAAAGGCGCTTCTAAGCTCGCTTAGGATAAAGCTGGGTATCAGGACGTGCATAGGCACATCATCATAATCCTTATACTTTATGCCTGCAATATCACAGAAAAGATTCAGATCCTTTGACTGGGTCTGTCCGTACATGAACTCCCTGATAGGCTCCTTGGCTCTCTTGTAAGCCTCCTGCTGGGTTATCTGTCCCTTGTCAAGCGGCTGTATGGCCCGGGTATTTATCGTCGAAATGGTTGGCCACATTATAAAAAGGGTAAGGAAAAGTGCCAGACCAATTATCACCTGATTAGGAGGCGATGTCTGGGTTCCTATAGCCATCCTTACGAAGTGAAGCACTATTATGATTCTGGTAAAGCTTGTAAGCATCACTAGAATGGATGGCGCTAAAGCCAGTACAGTAAGGACCAGAAGGATCTTTACAGTAGAGGAAAGATTCCCTGTGTCACCGTTGAAATCAAGAGAAAAGCCGCCTCCCTGCGATGGACCAGTGACTTCATTTGAGGTGTTTGGAGAATTACCGGTTCCTCCATACTGTCTGTTGGCCGGAGCTCTGCCATCAGCCTCTGCCCTCTCGTTTGTGGTCCCTTTTCTGGAATTATTGCTGTTGGTAGCAAATGCATTCTGTGTGCTGAAAAGAAAAACGGCGCTTGAGAAAGAACCCAGACCCAGACAGAGAAGTATCATTAAAATAATCTTCTTAAATCTCCTCATGACTCTGAATCATCCTTTCCGCCACGCCCTGCATATTTCTTAAACATCTCCCTGAATCTGCCAAAATCCACCTGTTCTTTTCCTGCAGGATAGGACTTAAAGCTGATCTGATCCTTGTCGATCTTATCGATCAGTGTGATCTCATCCTTTCCGACACCGATTATATAATAGCTGTCGGTCCCGGCCTTTACTATTGCGATGAATTTATTGTTCGCTATCCGAAAGGAATCCACGATCGCAAAATTACCGGTCGATAGCTTTTTTTTCTGATATTGTCCAATAAAATGGGTGGTAAAGTAGCATAAAGCCACTACCACCACAAACATCACTATTGCTGCAACAAGCTGTCCCAGACTGGATATACTGCTGGCCTGCAAGAGGATCACCCTATTACCTTTTTGACAGCCTCTAACACTCGTTCTGCCTGGAAAGGCTTTACAATGAAATCCTTTGCTCCGGACTGGATAGCCTCTATTACCATAGCCTGCTGTCCCATTGCTGAGCACATGATCACATTTGCATTCGGATCCTTGGCGCGGATACCCTTTAATGCACCGATACCATCCATTTCAGGCATCGTTATATCCATAAGAACAAGATCCGGCTTGGTCTCTGAATACATATCTATGGCCTTTACTCCATTCTCAGCTTCACCTACTACGCTATAGCCGTTCTTTGTAAGGATATCCTTGATCATCATCCTCATGAATGCAGCATCATCGCAGATAAGTATGTTCTTTCCCATTAGTTTATCTCCTTTAGATTACTTTACAATCTCGGTGATCCTTACACCGAATGATTCCTCTATGACTACCACCTCGCCCTTGGCGACGTACTTCCCGTTTACTAGAATATCTACAGGCTCACCAGCTATCTTGTTGAGCTCTATTATAGTACCAGGCGCGAACTCTAAGATATCGTGTATCGACTTATGTGTCCTTCCAAGCTCGACTGTCACCTCAAGCGGGACATCCATTATCAGGTCGATATTTTCATTCGACATTGCAGGAGTTATGCCCTGTACAAACGGTGTAAACTGCGCTCCCTGCACGTTTACAGGATTTGTGACAGGCTGTTGCGGTGGCATATTGCCCATATTTGTTGCCATGTGAACTGCCTCATTACCAGCTGTCTGCTGACTGGCCGGATGCGGCGCGGGAGCAGGCTGCTCGAAGGAATTATCCTCTACTGTGGAGGAAGAATCCTGTTCCATATTGCTTGTTACCAGATTACACATATCCTTGGCAAGACTTACCGGATAAAGCTGCATGATCTTGGAATCCACAAGATCTCCGATCAGCATCTTGAACTCGATCTTTACAAAGGTCCCGCTCAGGAAATCATCAATATCACTGGCATTTATCTGCTGGGTCAGATCTAAAAGATCAGACTTGGGAGGAGAAATGTCGACTGTCATATTAAGCATTGATGAAAGAGATGTCGAAGCGGAACCCATCATCTGGTTCATAGCCTCGGAAATAGCGGAAAGATGAAGCTCCGTAATATCTCCGTCTGTATTGGTTCCGTCACCACCCATCATCAGATCTGTGATGATCTTGACATCGTTTTCCTTTAATATCAGAACATTGGATCCATGAAGGCCCTTTGTATAACTGATCTTCACCATTACACATGGACGCTCGTACATTGCAACAATATCGTCCCATGTGGCTGTTGAAACAACCGGAGTGGAGATCTCTACTTTTTTATTGACAAGAGAGAAAAGTGTAGTGGCGGCTGTGCCCATGCTTATATTGCCAATCTCGCCGATCGTATCCTTTTCGTTCTCTGTCAGGGCATTTGAATCATCTGCAGGATTATCAACCGGCGAGCCTGCCGGATCAGGCGATGCCTGAGCACTCTGCTGACTCAGCAGAGCATTGATCTCATCCTGGGATAATGTTGTGTCTCCCATTTAACCTTCTTCCTCTCGTATTACCGATGTGATCTGGACTGCATACTTCTTGTCGTATGAGCCCGGAAGAGCCTTAAACTTTTTCATCGAGCCAACATAGACGCTGAGCTCGTCATCAGCCTTCCTGTCGAGCCTTATGATATCACCATTCTGCAGGGACATAAAGTCACTTACGCTGATCGTTGAATTACCAAGCACTGCCGTAACAGGGATTTCAGCCTTATTGATAAGGACCTCCATATCCTCGGATGATACAGCCTCATCATGATCCTGCATATTGGAATACCAGAACTTAGTATTTAGTTTATCCATTACGGGCTCAAGTGTCAAATATGGAAGGCAGAAATTCATGAGTCCTTCCACTTCTCCGATCTTGAGGTTCAGTGTCACTATGGCGATCATTTCCGATGGGGATATGATCTGGGCAAACTGCGGATTGGTCTCTATCCGGTTGAGCTTGGGATGGAGATCACATACATTTTCCCACGGTTCCTTCAGAAGCTCGACACAGCTGCTCATTACACGCCTAATGATAAGGAGCTCGATCTCGGAAAAATCCCTGATCTTCTCGAGAGGAAGCCCTTCTCCGCCGAGCATGCGGTCAACAATGGCAAAACCAAGCTTTGTAGCCACCTCCATGATGATATTGCCCTTTAGCGGTTCAGCGTCAATAACGCCTAGAAGAACCGGGTTCGACAGCGCGTTTGTGAATTCCTGAAAGGTAACGGCCTCCGAATTCATCACCTCTACCTGTACATTTTTCCTCAGATATACAGGCAGATTTGTCGACAGAAGCCTTCCGTAATGTTCGAAAATAATTTCGAGCGTCCTTAAGTGTTCTTTGGAGAATTTGGACGGTCTGGAGAAATCATAGTCCCTGACCTGTACCTCCTTCTCCTTTGTCATCTCATCGACATCCACCTCACCCTTGCTCAGGGCACTTAGCAGGTTATCGATCTCAGACTGAGACAGGACATCACTCATCAAATCACCCCTGTCTCTTTACTGAGTGGTCAGGCTTGTGAATACAACTCCAACCACATATTCTTTATCCAATACCTTCTGAACGGCAGCTGTGCATTCATCAGTTATAGACTGCTGATCGCTTCTGAGCTCCGATACAGTATGCTGCGAGAGTGTCTGCTGAACGGCCTGTATCACGAGATTCTTGGCCGGAGATGTGCTGCCTTCCTTGAAGGCTGCTGAATTGTCCTTGTAGCTCTTTGCCTTCTTGTTGACAGTCAGTGAAAACTTGACTACAGCATAATGCTCCTGTCCGTCATCACCGCTCTTTAAGTTTACCGTGATACCGTCATCGCCTGTGATATCAACCGACTCCTGATCAGAAAGAGCGACCTTTGCTGTTCCGGAATCTCCATCACCGCTTGATGCGCTGTCAAGATCAATGGCAGCTGCGACCTTGGAGATCAGGCTGTTGGCATTCTTTACCTCAGGAAGTACTGCAACAGCAAGTATGGCAGTAAGCAGCAGGTTCACAAGGACAAGTGCCAGCGTGATCATTGTAATTAAACTCTTTTTCATCTGTTCTCTCTTTTCTATCTATCTGTCCTATCTCTTTGAGTTATAGGAATTATAGATCTTGATCTCAACCCTTCGGTTCCTTGCCCTTCCCTCTGGTGTCTTGTTGCTTGCTACAGGATTGTATTCTCCTCGTCCCGAGCTGTAGATCTTTGCAGGATCGAGCTTTGAGTACTTCCTGATGTCATTTGCCACATTAAGGGCACGGTACATGGAAAGGACATTATTGTCCTCGTACTTTGCTGAATGGATAGGGACATTGTCTGTATATCCCTCGACCTCTATCAGGCTGTTATTATATGAATTAAGGAGCAGGGAAACCTTTTTTATGATAGGTCTGGCTCCCTTCTTCACTTCACTTTCTCCGGTATTGAAAAGGAAGGCACCGTTTAAGGTAAGCCTTACATACTGTCCATTGAAATCCACCTGAATCCGGTTCTGTATGCCGTATCTCTTTGCCTCTTTTGTGACATTCTCGGCCATCTTCTCGGATTCTAAAAGAGCCTTCTTCTCTACTTCCTTCTCTGCTGATCTACTTCCCTGATCCTCGGAGGCGTCTGCAGAGGCTGAATCGGCTCCATTTGGATTGTTTCCCTTATCATTTGCAGCCTTGCTTAAGGAATCACCGAAATAGTCGGCTATATCCGGAAGCTGGCTTATGCCCGCCGATACAAGCTTACCGTTTGAAACAGTAGCTCCTCCGCTGGGCATTATGGAAAAGGCATTGCTTATCGATGCTGCCACCTGCTCCAGCTTATCCTGCTGGATAGTAGACATGGAAAAGAGCAGGACGAAAAAGCACAGAAGCAGGTTCATAAGATCTGAGAAGGTCGACTGCCAGAGTGGGAAGCTTTTAGGCGGATCCGGCTTCTTCTTGAAAGCCATTAGCCTTCACCGCCTTCCTTCGCCTTTGAAGCGTCAATACCAACTGAATCACGCTCTGCTGGAGCAAGGAAGGTCTTTAGCTTCTCCTCTATGATACGAGGGTTCTCGCCTGCCTGAATCGACAGAAGTCCCTCGACTGTCAGAGTCTTTACAAGGATCTCGTTATCATTGTTTATCTTAAGCTTGTTTACTACCGGCACGCAGAGCCAGTTGGCAATCACTGATCCGTAGAATGTAGTGATAAGGGCCACGGCCATATTTGGTCCGATAGCGGAAGGGTCACTTAAGTCCTTAAGCATGTTGATAAGTCCGATAAGGGTTCCTATCATTCCCCATGCCGGGCACTGGGTACCCCAGGTATCGAAGAAGTTGATTATCTTATTGTGTCGGTCAGTCATAGATCCCATATCATTCTCAAGGATCGCTCTTACCAGATCTGAATCTGTACCATCTACGACAAGCATCACGCCCTTCTTCAAGAACTCGTCTGATATGTCGTTCGCCACTCCCTCTAGTGCTAATAGCCCGTCCTTACGGGCCACATTGGCCATGTCAAGGATGGTCGTGATGATCGCCTTCGGATCGCCGTTCTCAGGCTCCTTTATAGCCTTCTGAAGTCCTACCTTGAGGGCGTTTATGAAGTCCGGAAGCTTGTTACTGGTCATGACCGAAGCCAGAGAACCTCCGATCGTGATGATCACCGATGGTAAATCGACGTAGGTCATCACCTTGGCACCTGAAGAGATGATACCATATAAGAGCATTACAATACCGACCGCAAGGCCGGCTAACGAAGCTATATCCACTGTCTTACCCCCGTAAAATATAAGCTTATTCTTTTGCCTCTTAATATATTACTAGAATAAGCACCATTTGTCTACCATTATTTATCAACTTTTTGTAAAGTTTTCAAAAAAAAATCTAGTTCTTGTGGTAAGCAAGATCACAAGCTTTTGTTCTATAAAGCTATTCTGCTATTTGCCAAAGAGAAAATAAAGCCTCATGGGGCGCAAAAAAGAACAGGCTCTTTTAAAGCCTGTCCCTTAGCCGGCCTGTCACCTATACTATCACTGCCCCATCTATATTAGTAAAGGCCTTGTCCTTTGATTCATCGCTGTCTAAGGCAGTGATCACTGTATGACTGGGTACATTTACTATAAAGGCCAGTGAATCCATAAGCACCAGGGAATCCTTTATTCCCTTCTTTTCTGCCTTATCCACTCCGTCCTCAAGTCTTTTGCTCTGCTCGTCAGAAAGGCTTATATCCCTCTGCTCGAGACGCTCGGAGGCATGCTTGGAGAAGGTAAGTGATGAGACCTGATCGAGTACTGACTGAAAGCTCTTTCCTGTCTGGTCCTTATTTGTCCTTTTATTATTGCCTGACTGATAGAGTCCTATTGCCTGTTCTATCGAGGAGTACTTCTGTATGCCACTCATGCTCATGCCTCCTTTCTACTATCATCCTTATAAGTCCTTTTTGTCCGTACTTCCATCAGAGCCATTGGACGAGGCATCCTCTGATGCCTTTTCTGTGGAAGCTTTTGAGTCTGCTTCTGCTGCCGTCTTTTCTGTCGTATCAGATGCTTCCACCTCTGCTGTCGTATCAGATGAAGCTTTTTCTGATGTCTTATCCGTTGAGGTCTTATCAGAAGAACTGTCCTCAAAGCTGCCTGCGGTCTTGTCCTTTCCTGTGAGTTTATTGGCTGCTGCCACAAGCTCCTCTATGGTCTTTACCGTAGAATTCGGTATGAAAGACTGCTCATAGGTAGACATGGCATTGTAGATCTTTGCCAGATTGTATACCTTGTCGGTATCAGCCTTTGTAAGCTTACTTGCGGATGGAAGCTCTGAGAGCTCCTCATTTATAGTAGAAAGCAGGGTGCTTGCCGTGTAATAATCACTGTCCTGACTGCCTGTAATCTGAGACAGCTTAAAGTCCTTATCCATAAGATGCAGATAGGTCTCTCCATCCTTCTTATAGGTGTATTCCACCTTTCCGGTAGTTGCATTTCCATCGTCGTCTGTGGCTGTAACTACCTTTCCCACGAGTGAAGTGCCTCGCATCTGTTCCATATCATCGGATACATTCTCAAGTGCCTCAACCTGTGAGAAGCTGGCCATTTCCTTGACATACTCGGTATTATCAGTTGGCTCAAGGGGATTCTGGTACTTCATCTCTGCTACTAAAAGCTTCATGAACATATCCTTTGTCTCCTGAGTCTTCGACTTTTTGGTCGAGGCTTTACTTTTATTCTTGTTTTCTACGACATCATAGGCCTTGTTTCCTGTGACCTTTCCGTCTGAAACATCAACTGTAAATCCCATAATCCTGTCTCCTTAAAGCTTATCTCTTAAGGTTGGTGAGTTCCTCGAGAAGGGTATCAGATACCGTGATGATCCTTGAGTTGGCCTGGAATCCACGCTGGGTCGTGATCATCTCTGTAAACTCCTGAGCCAGATCCACATTACTCATCTCAAGCTGTCCTGAGTTTATCGAGCTTCCGTCAGAGGTTATGTCCTGTCCTATGCCATCGAAGCTTCCTGAGTTAAGGGTCTCTCCGTAGCAGTTATTTCCAAGGCTTTCTAGTCCGCTCGCATTGGCAAACTGAGTCGTTGAGATCTGTCCCAAAAGCTCGGTATTACCGTTTGTATAGGATCCGTAGATCTTACCATCTGTAGAAACTGAAAGTCCGTTAAGACTTCCCTTCTTCCTTCCTGCTCCGTTAGATGAATCAGAGATGGTCCCTCCGTCGATCGATGCGGTAGATGAGCCTCCGTTGTTGTAATTAAGAAGACTTGTAAAGTCGAGCGTGATACCGTCAGAGCTGAACTGGTTGCCAAGCAGATTTGCATTGAGCTTTACAGAGCTTGCTCCGGTACCAAGATCACGGATCGCCTTTCCGCCTGTTGCAGTATTTGATGTAGATGTAGTTCTTCCGCTTATGCTGTCGAAGGTTCCATCAGATGACTTAAACATCACATCGTAGTTTGCAGCATTTGTACGTATTTTCAGTGTTTGTGACGTAGCATCAAAAGAAAATGCGGGATCTTTACCGGCTATTGCTGTAGTCTTTCCGTCCTTGTCGGTAGTATAATAATTGCTTAAAGCGCTCTGAAGTCCAGAGAAGATCTTTGTGATCTGATACTTCTGAGTAGTGGTATTCGTTGTATCCGCGCTCTTAAAATCTACTGTGGAATTCAGTCCGTCAGTTCCATTTGCAGCAGTAAGTATGCTTTCTACTGTTGCAGAAACCTGACTTGAACCGTTTCCCTTTACTATTGACTTTGTAGCAGCATCATATCTGAAATCAGATGAAGCATCTACCTTAAATGTATCTATACTGTATCCATTCTTACTTCCAAACAGGGCCTCCTTTGCCTCAAGCTCTGTCTTTCCGGCTGCTTTCTGGGTATCAATATAATTCTTCAAGAGGTCGATAGGATTGCCCTCTGAGTCCACATTGGAATCAGACGTAATAGATGTAAGCTCTATGGTATAACCATTATCAGCCTTTGTCTGCGTTCCGTCGCTTCCCATTATCTTGCCGCTAGAATCAGCGTCATCGCCCTTCTTTACAGCGAACTTGGCAGTATAGGCATAGCCCAGACTGTCATAGAAGGTCATGCTTAAAGGAAGTCCGTCGGTGCTCTCTACATTTGCATCATTTGCATCTATAATACCTGAAAGATGTGCCTGTGATGTATATTCAGGCTCTGAGGTCTGGTTTGCAGGATCCATAAGACGAAGTGCGCTTACTGTATCCTTCTTTATGGTCCCGTTTTCCTTGTCTGCCTGCCATCCCATCACATGATATCCTGTCGAGGTCATCGACAGATATCCGTTTGGATCTACATAGAAGCTTCCGGCACGGGTGAATACATTCTTGGCGCCAGTATTTACTATAAAGAAGTTTGTAGAGCTTGTATCTGAGAGACGCAGATCGAATCCATCGTTTGTAGTCTCTGCGGCTCCTGAGGTGGAAACGGAGACCTTTGTCGCAGCTGTGGTAACTCCAAGTCCTATCTGACGGGGGTTTATTCCTCCTCTTTTTGCATTTCCGCCTGAAGCATCAGACATGGTCTGGTACATTATGTCCTGAAATGTAGTAGATGACGACTTGAAGGCCGTTGTATTTACATTAGCTATATTGTTACCGATTACATCCATCCTCTGCTGATGGGTTTTAAGTCCGGCTACGCCGGAAAAAAGTGAACGCATCATAGCGCATTTACCTCCAATATTATCAAGCCAGGTAGCTTAGCGTATTTCCATTGTCCTTCATCATGGAATGAAGGATCTCTTCCCTTGTCTCCTCAATGCTGTCAGTGTCAGAAAAGGCGCTGCCACTTAATGATCCTGACATATGCTCTCCTCTTCTGCCCTTATAGTCTCCTCCCTGATCAGAAAGAGACTGCCCGAAATCAGCTCCCTCGTCTGTAAATGCATGAGGCTCTACTGAGATTGTGACCTCGTTTACCCTGACTCCCTGCTTGTTGAGCTCTTCCCTTAGATCTGAGAGTCTGTTCTCAAGAGCATGACGGACTGCCTCATTCTGTGCATAGAGATGAGCGCTTACATCTCCGCTCTTCTCTGACACCTGAAGGAAGATCTTTCCAAGGCTTGCTGGATTAAGCTCCATTTCAAGGCTCTTTACCGCAGCTCCCTTAGCTTCCTTTACTTTTTCTGCTATCTGCTGTATCAGATTATCTGCATTGATATCTGTGTACTTAAGAGCAGAGGTGATCGTCTCTGTAAATGACCTGACAGTCTGTGAGCTTACTGTATTCTGGGTCAGAGTGACATTTTCTGTCTCTGTGGTCTTAGCGGCGCCTCCTCCCTTATCTGACATAGAAGGATTCCCCTCTGTATCGGAAGGATTGCCCTGGTACTGGTCAGGTGACTTGCCCTTATCAGTGCCCTGACTTATATTTTCATTCTGCTTTACCATCGTATCAGAAGCTGTCCCGTCAGTATCTGTGGCCGCTTCAGTCGTCACTGCCTTATCATCAGAAGAAGTCTCTTCTACTGTTACTGCATTAACGACCTTTACATTTACCGTATCTGCTGACCCATCAGTCCCGCTCATAGAGTCATTGGCAGAAGGAGTGGCAAATGACATGGAAGGATCATCTGATGCGATGTCATATGTCATCTCAGCCGCTCCTGCCATTTCAGCAGGCAGATCCGTCAGAGCCTGTGATAGATCATCAAGAAAGGTTGAAAAATCATCTGATGTCAGGATATCAGAGGTGTCCTGACCTGTGAGATTCATATAAAGTTTTGCTGCATTTGATGGGTTGAAAAGATCTGTGACTGTAAGGCCAAGCTTTTCCATTGCATCCTTTACTGACTGCTCGCTTGAACCTGTGTCCTTTCCAATTGTAGTAAGAATATTCGAAGTAAAGTCATCCGTGGCTTTGGCTTCATCCACTGTAATATCTTCCGTTTCCGGTCCGGATATACCCGTGTCCTTATCCTTATCTGCTGGATTTTTTATGTCTGTTTTTTTGTCCTGGTCCTTTATCTCCTTTCCCTTGTCTGACCTCTTATCATCCTTAGTCCTTACGGATGTCTGCTCGGTCGATATGTCCTTGTCTTTTGTCCTTGTATCGGTAGGGGCGCTTTTGTCAGTCTGCTTTATCAGAGAAGGATCTGATCTCTTATTGTATGAGACGGACAGCTTCAGATCCTCTTTTGTATAAGAAGTTCTTCCATTGTCACCAGAAGTCCTGTCAGCTCTGCTCTCTGATGCAGTATCCTTACTTCCTTTCAGATCTATAGACAGGTCATTCATGACCGCTATGAAATCCGCTCCGGAAGAATTATCCTGCCTTGAGACTTTTGACTTTAAGGCCTTACCGTTTTCTACAGGGACATTTATCACACCCTGTGGCTTCATTGGCACCATCCTTTCCTTAGTATAAGCTTTACTTCATTTTATATATCGGCTTCTGCCTGAAAAAGTTTACAGGCAGAAGGGACAAGCATTATCATGACGGATTCATTATCTTTGTAACTGCTGCAGCAGTATCCTTGTCCATCTTTCCAAGTACTGCTCCTCTTGAATCCGTGTCCATAGCATTAAGTATCTTTGCGACAAGCTTCAGGTTGTTGGTCATCTTATCGAAGATATCCGCTGCCTCCTGTGGCTTCATAGCCGAATATGTCTTGGCATAGTCGCTCATCTTCTTATCGCTCTGCAGGTCAGAAACCACCTGCTTATAGATTTTCTCTGCATTCTCGGGCTCTATTTCCTCGTAGTAGCTCTTATAGTTACTGATATCAGGAGCCTTATCCGAATATACTACCTTTTCGTAGAAGTCCTCCTTCTCCTGCTCGAACTTCTTCTCATTTTTCTGATATTTCTTAAGCTGCTTTTTTGCTGCTGCAAGATCCGTTGATGACGTGGCAGCTGCATCCACCTGCTTCTTTAGCGAGGCATTTTCCTTTTCAAGCTGCTTTACCCTTGCTACAGCCTCCTGCATCGATGAAAATGCATAAGGATCGTTTTCCGATGAGGACTTCTCGGTCTGTTTATTCTGCGGAAGGATCTTGTTTACGACCGGGACATTCCTTAGATAGGGGGAAAGCATTGTGCCTATCCCTCCTACGTCCATCCTTACTATTATAGCAATTATCGCAAGCCAGACCAAAAGGATGATTATACCCGCAAGAGCTACTACCGCTCCTGATCCCTTTGAATCAGGATCATCTCCGTCCCCGTCTGATCTTTTATTTTTCTTTTTGGAAGAGCTGTCGGCCTTCTTTGAATCCTCCGAAGTCTTCCTTCCCTTTTCCTCTCTGGGATCTGCCATAGCTGCTGTCTCCTATCAATTCCTGCCTGAATATCTGTAGCTTGTAAGCTCATCATTTATCTTGTTCTCTGTAGAGGCAAGCTCCTGCTTAAAGCTGTCAAAGGCCTTTTCCTTAAGCTTTTCCTGGGTCTTCCTCTCCTTCATGGCAAGGTCTAGCTTTTCTCTTTCCATATCAAGAGCCTGCTGGGCCTTCTTTACCTCAAACATCTGGTCACGTATCATGGACTTTATGGTCCTTACCGCGTCCCGGTAGAAGTTTACTTCCTTTAGGTCTATCTGATCAGAGTCAAGTGAGACAGCAAGGCTTTTTTCATAATCACTTTTTCTAATAAAAAGCGCAGAAAGCTTCCTTCTCTCCTCGCTTTCCCTTGCCGCTGCAAGGGCAAACTCTGCCTTCTCCTGAGACTCGAGCATCTGCTTTAAGTTCAGGATATTCTGCATCCGGTATATAAATTTAGCCATCTGCCGTCCTTATGCCTCCTCTTTATTCTCCTCCTGAGGAAAGATCTCAAGAAGCATATCTACTATCTCCTCGAAAGAAAACTTCTGGTCTGTACCCTGTAGCAGGAAATCATTGACCTCTCCGATCTTTGAGATAGCGAAGTCTATATTGGGATTGGATCCCTTCTTATAGGCTCCTATATTGATCAGATCCTCTGCCTCAGCATAGGTTGCCATAACATTCTTAAGCTGACCTGCAGCCCTCTTGTGCGGCCCTTTGGCAATTGCGCTCATGACCCTGGATATGGAGGCCAGCACATCTATTGCCGGATAATGATTCTTCTGGGCAAGCTTTCTATTGAGCACAATATGGCCGTCAAGTATACTTCTGGCTGTATCGGTTATCGGCTCATTGAAATCATCTCCGTCGACAAGCACAGTATACAGTCCTGTAATAGAGCCTCTCTCTGCATTGCCGGCTCTTTCTAATAGTCTTGGCAGCTGGGCATAGATAGAAGGCGGATATCCTCTTGTGACTGGCGGCTCTCCGCTTGCCAGGCCTATCTCTCTTTGTGCCATACAGAATCTGGTAAGGGAGTCCATCATAAGAAGGACATCCTTCCCCTGATCCCTGAAATACTCAGCTATAGCTGTAGCCGTCTTTGCAGCCTTCTGCCTGATAAGGGCCGGCTTGTCAGAGGTCGCTACAACGACAACCGATCTCGCCATACCCTCTGGACCCAGGTCGTGCTCGACGAATTCCCGGACCTCTCTTCCGCGCTCTCCGATGAGCGCTATTACATTGATCTCGGCCCTTGTATTCCTTGCAAACATTCCCATAAGAGTCGATTTACCGACTCCTGAGCCTGCGAAGATACCTATACGCTGTCCCTTACCTACTGTGATAAGGCCATCTACAGCCTTAACTCCAAGTGGAAGGACTTCACTTATAATGACTCTTGACATTGGGTCTGGCGGATCAGCCTCTACAGGATACTCCTGGTCAAATACAGGATATTCCTCGTCTGGTCCCAGGTCCTCTATCCGTCCTATTCCGTCTACTGTATGACCCAGAAGGGCATCGCCAACAGGGATCGATAGTGGCTTTCCGGTGTTTTTAACGACTGAGCCTACGCTTATGCCTTCTGTTGCTTCAAATGGCATAAGAATAAGCTTCTTGTCATTAAAGCCTACTACCTCTGCCATGACCTTAGAGCCTGTGGCAGTCTCTATCATACAAAGATCATTAAGCCTTGCACCTGGTCCGACGGATTCTATAGTAAGCCCTACTACTTTTGTCACTCTGCCCAGCTCATCATAAAGGGGCTCATCCAGAGCCTCGATAAACCTTGAAACGTCCATCTGCTCCTCAATCATAAAAAACGGGAAGAATCCCTTCTTCCCTATATCGACAAGAGCCTGATCCGCTTGATCAGGTTAGAAAACTCAGTATCTATCGAAACATCATATACTCCGCCGTCGGTCTCTATCATTCCACTTCCGTCGGAAAGCAGAGGATCCTTGGCCAGCTCCACGTTCACACTGTCTCCTAGCTTATCTGTTATCAGATCCTTTTTGGACTGGAGAAGGGAATAGTTCTTTTCATTTACCCTGATAAGGATATTCTTTGAATGCTCTATATGATTAAGACAGTTATCTATCTGCTTAAGCAATAGACCGCTGTCATCCGAATACTCTATATCAAAGGCCTTTGATACGACATCTATTACTGCATCAAGCACATCCTTTTCGAGAGACTCTGCCTTTCTTTGGTACTGCTCATCAAGATCGTTTTCCCTCTGCCTTACGGCATCGAGCTTTTCCTGATACTCAGCCTGACCCTTTACCAGACCGTCGTTATAGCCCTTTTGCTGAGCCTTCATGGCTGTGTTTTCAAAGAGGCCATCGGCCTCCTCCTTTGCCTTAGCTATGATCTGGTCTGCCTCCTGTCTTGCCTCAGACAGGATCTGGTCTCTTTGCTGGCTTATGGTCTCTTCAGGAAGGGGATCTTGTGCCTTCTGGCAAGCTTCTTCCTCCTGCCTGATCAGCGGATGTCCGTTTTCATCTGCAGTAAGAAGCGGCTCTCCGTCCTTACCTGCAGGGATTATATAATTCCCGCTCTGATCCTTTTCAAGCACAGGCAGATCTGAATCGTCCCTTGGCAGGGATGCTATAAAGGAGTCTATAGCCATCCTTTCCTCGCGGCGCTTTTCTTCGGATGCCTTTCTTCTGGCTGCCTCCAGGCAGCTTTTTATTCTGGCGTTGGAATCTATAGTTACCTTCTGATCCGATAATATGCTTCCATGATATATATTATACAACCAGGTCATCACCTCCTCCTCTGGAGATAATGATCTCGCCGCTGTCCTCAAGCCGCCTTATGACGCCAACGATCTTCTGCTGGGCCTCCTCTACATCCTTCATACGAAGAGGTCCCATATATTCCATATCTTCCTTTATCATAGCAGACAGACGAGAGGAAAGGTTCTTGAAGATAGCATTCTGCACATCCTCGTTAGTTCCCTTGAGTGCATATTCGAGATCCTGGTTCTCCACATCGCGGAGAACTCTCTGGATAGAACGGTCGTCGAGAAGCAGGATATCCTCGAAGACAAACATCTTCTTCCTGATCTCCTCTGCAAGTTCCGGCTCCTCAATCTCTAGAGATTCCATTATGCGCTTCTCTGTACCTCTGTCTACAGCATTAAGGATGGCGACGGTTGCATCGACTCCACCGGCAGAGGTGTAGTCCTGATTGATAAGGCTTGAAAGCTTTCTTTCGAGCACTCTCTCGACCTCCTTTATCACCTCTGGTGAGGTACGGTCCATAAGAGCAATCCTTTTGGCTACATCTGCCTGCTTTTCAGGAGAAAGCGCACCGAGTATCATAGAAGCCTGTGTCGGAGGCAGATATGAAAGTATCATAGCGATCGTCTGAGGATGCTCGTCCTGAATGAAGTTTAGTACCTGAGACGGCTCTGTCTTCCTGATAAATTCGAACGGACGTACCTGAAGAGATGCAGTAAGCTTGTTTATTACCTCCTGTGCCTTGTCCGAGCCAAGAGCTGTCTCAAGAAGCTCCCTGGCATATCCGATACCACCCTCTGCAATATACTGCTGTGCCAGGCAGATCTGATAGAATTCATTTATGACGGCATCCTTGACCTGAGGAGAAACGCTTCGAGTATTAGCAATCTCAAGCGTCAGCTCCTCTATTTCATCCTCCTTCAGATGCTTGAATATATCCGCAGACCTTTCAGGTCCTAAGGTGATCAGAAGTATCGCTGCTTTCTGGACTCCTGTCAGTCCCTCGGTTCCTGTATTGGCATCCGGCATGTTTTTTGCTGCTGCTACCGGTTTGGTTGTTGCTGCTTCAGCCATCTTTATTCACCCCAGTCCTCATTAAGCCAGTTTCTTAGCAGATTAGCCGCTGCCTCAGGCTTCTCCTCCACAAACTTCTCAATAAGCTGTCTGGCCTCAGACTTCTCATTATATCCTATGTCCTCAAGCTCCTCCTCCTGCTGCTGGTCACGGAGCAGGGTATCCACAGTAACCTCAGAGGCCTCCTCTTCTTCCTTCTTTCCATGCAGGCTCTTAAATGCCACAAAGCCCAGAAGGGCAAATATAAGCAGGGCAAGAAGAATCTCAAGCCACTCGAGCCAGGTCCGCCCGCCGCTTGAAT
Organism: Candidatus Weimeria sp. HCP3S3_B5; assembly: GCF_052064335.1. Lineage (NCBI taxonomy): Bacteria > Bacillati > Bacillota > Clostridia > Lachnospirales > Lachnospiraceae > Candidatus Weimeria > Candidatus Weimeria sp. HCP3S3_B5. Next base: position 183,256 of record NZ_JBQHVU010000001.1, read on the forward strand.
AATGGAACTGAGGGACATCATAGGAGTTTACTGTGATATTTGAAGCCGGTATGCCTGTAGCATTGGCTATGGCATTTATCACCGCATTACTCGGCTTTGTCGCTGTCATCCCACTGTTTTTTGCCACGAACTGGTCAAAGGTCATCTTCTTGAGCTGGCCAGATGCCTTCATCTTGTCCTCATCATAGATCACATCGTTATAGGCTGTGACTGTGATCGAGGAATTGGCATAATCAACAGCTCCGGCCTCCTGCTGGGATTCTGTCTTGGTCTCATTAGGGAGATAGTCATATGTCTCCTCATTCGATTCAGAATGAGAGCCCGCTCCCTGCTGAGTCACATAGCTTCCTGTGTCATCATTGGAATCGGTTCCAGGCGTACCTGCAGTAGAGCCGTCAGATGAGGAGCTCTTGGTTGTCTTGCTGTCCAGATATCCCTGTGACTGACCATCGGCAACATCGTATTCCCATCTGGTCTTCTTGGTATTGGAGAAATCCATCTTGAGATTTGCTGCCACCTGGACATTGTCATAGATAGCCTTGCCGGTCGCATTCTTTGAAAGAACCTTCTTTACCTGATTCTCTGTATATTTCTCACGCTTCTGTTTTGCAGTAAGATTTGTCGAGGCAATCCCTCCTGAGGTGGCCTCGTCGCCTCCTGAGAAAAGTATATTGTCGTCAGTATCTATGATCGTGATATTTTCTGTTGTCTTATTTCCAAGACCAGTTGCAATGAATTTGGCTATGGCTGCTGCCTGATCATCTGACATGGAGCCTGACAGGTCGAGAAGACATGATGCCGAGGCCTCTTCCTGCTTGGCGGCAAGGGTTCCATCATCGGTCGGTATGTTGAAGTTTACCTTGGCGCTCTTTACATTTGAAAGCGTAGCCAGATAGCTGTCCATCTGCGTCTGCAGATAATGCTGGTTCTTCCTCTGCTTGTCAGCCTCAGTCGTAGTAAAGGAGCCGTCAGTCACATTGCTGAAGGGATAATCCTCATCTGAGGTCTTGCCTGTATATCCGTTTGAATAGATACCATTCTGACCAAGCAATATGGTGGCAGCTGCCTCGTCTTTCTTGTCTATAGTGAAGGTCATGCCGTCCTGAGACTGGGAATAGGCAATGCTTTGCCCGTCAAGCAGATCCTTTATCGATGCAGCCTGCTTGGCGTCAGTCGCGGTCACAAGATCCATCTTGTCCGGCCTTGTAGCGACAACTCCTAGAATAATAAGCGCGATAACCACGACAGAAACAGCGCTTATCATAAGCGCCTTCTGTCTTACAGTGAATTTCTTCCACCACTCTGCTATTCTGCTTAAAATATTCTGAATTCTTTCAGGCATTTTTTACCCCTTTATAAGTATTCTCTGATAAAGCTGACTGGATCATATCTGCATATTCATGATAGTCTGATAGGCCTGCACGCAGGTCGACCTTATGGCGCTTGTATACTGCAGGGCGATCTTCGCCTTCTGCAGGGCGATCATCATATCATGTGTATTATCAGAAAGTCCCAGTGCAAACTTGACCTGCTCAGCATTTGCCTTATTCTGGAGGGTATTTGTCTCGTCCACAAGATTTACAGCTGCATCGAATACCGATCCGAAGTCTGTATTCTTATCCGGGTCTATACCGGATCTCTGCGGGGCTGTCTTATATCCTGCATTGGCTGCTTCTATCGATGTAACTCCTGTCATCTGATCCCTGTCTCCTTCCTTTATGAGTTGCCGATAGAGATGCCCTGGGACGCAGAGCTCTTAAGCCCGTTAAATACCGTCACATTCGCCTGATATGCTCTTGTGGCGTCAATCAGGTTTGTCATTTCGGTAACTGTATTCACATTGGGATATCTGACATATCCGTTCTGATCTGCGTCAGGATTCGATGGATCATAATCCATAATGAAATCCGTAGAGGTATCATCGGTTACTGATGCAACCCTTACTCCGTTGCCTTTGAATGAATCCCTGTACTGATCGAGAGTAGCAGAAAATGACGGATTGAGGCTTCTCTCCTCAAATGTCACTATCTTTCTCCTGTAGGGACCGGAGCCGTCCTCTGTATGGGTAGTGTTTACATTTGCAATGTTTTCGGCGATCGTATCCATACGGAATCTCTCCGCTGTCATACCACTGCCGGCAATATTAAAGGACTGAAAAAGAGCCAAGCGCTTCCTCCTTATGATCTTGTAACTACATTAAAGCAGGAGAAATCAGCTGAAATAGCTGTCGTAAGAGCCTGATACTTAAGCTGTTCTCCGGCGTACTCTACATTTTCATTGTCGATATCGACATTATTCTCATCAAGTCGATAATTAAACGAAGGATAGTCTGTATAGACTTCTCCATGAAGGCTGCTGTCATCCGTATAATCAAGAGCGCTTACAGCCTGATCAAGATTATTGTACCTTGTAGTTGTCAGCTGGTCAGAAAGGATATCTGAAAATTTCACATCCTTTCTCTTGTATCCAGGTGTGTCTACGTTTGCTATATTGTTGGATATAGTAGTCTCGCGCAGCCAGCTGGCATCCGCAGCCTTATCCATCAGGCTTATATAATCAAATGCATTGGATCTGATCAACTGCTTGTCCTCCCAAATATAATCCTATCATCAGCTACTATTTAATTATATTTGATTCCGCAAAAAAAACAACCCTTTTTTGTGGATAAAAGTTTCTTATGGACACAATATATTGTAACCCATTAGTTCATATTATTCTTAAGTTTTTTAAGCTCGGCAAAGACCGCATCATTCAATACCTTGATATAAGTGCCCTTCATGCCTGATGAGCGGGACTCTATGACTCCGGCTGACTCGAACTTCCGCAGGGCATTTACTATGACGCTCCTTGTGATCCCGACCCTGTCTGCTATCTTTGAAGCCACGAGAATGCCCTCGCTCCCCTCAAGCTCGTCGAAGATATGGATTATAGCCTGCTGCTCAGAATATGAAAGCGTGCTTATGGCACTCTTTACATCCTGCTTCTTGCGGTTCTCCTCTGCGTTCTCCTCGTTTACAGACCGCATCATCTCAAGTCCTACTACAGTAGTACCGTACTCGGCGAGAATGATATCGTCGATACCATATGGATGATCGTATCTGTAGATAAAGAGACTGCCAAGCCTTTCACCTGCTATGTCAATAGGTGTGATAAGGGCATTGTACTTTGATACATCGTCTCCCTCGAAGCCCAGAGTCAGGAGGTTTACATTCTCTCTTGTAGAGAGGATGCCCAAAATCCTGTCATTCAGATCGCTGTTTATCAGTCCGCCGATCTTATCTGTTATAAGCTCAGTAAGCCTGTGTTCATCATTACTGAAGCTTATGCCAAGGACCTTGCCCTTTTTACTAAGTACCAGGCACGACGAATCAAGGATATCCGTAAGCACCCTGCAGATATCATTGAAGACGACCTTGGAACGGTCATTGTTGTTGTGTAATAGCTTTCCTATCTTTCTTGTCTTATCAAGTAATTCAAGTATCTCTGCACTCATTGTTTTTATTTAACCTTTATTCAGTATAATTCCATCAATACTGTCTATTATACTCTTTTTTTTGAAAAATTCAATCGTCATCTCTGACTTCTTCAGAGTATCCGCATTCCGGATCTGAGCAGACTATCTTTCTGCCACGGATAACCATGTATTTCCCACATCGAGGACATTTCTTCGATACCGGCCTCTGCCAGCTCATGAAATCGCAGTCAGGATAATCCGCGCATCCGTAGAATTTTCTTCCCTTCTTGGTCTTCCTTATCACTATATCCTTTCCGCACTTGGGACAGGCTACACCGATCTTTTCGAGATAAGGCTTGGTATTCCTGCATTCAGGAAATCCCGGGCAGGCTAAGAACCTTCCATGTGGTCCGTACTTTATCACCATATGTCTGCCGCATTTGTCGCAGATGACGTCCGTTTCCTCATCCTTTATCTCCACCTTCTCGAGCTCCTTCTCAGCAACATGGACCTCCTTCATGAGGTCAGGATAGAAGTTCCTGATTATGGACTTCCACTCTACCTCTCCTGCCTCGACACCATCTAAAAGGCTTTCCATATTGGCAGTAAAGGTTTTGTCGACTATCTCACTGAATGACTCTACCATTATCTTGTTTACTATCTCTCCCAGCTCAGAGACAAATAGATTCTTCTCATCCTTTATCACATAGTGTCTCTTGAGCAGGGTCGTGATAGTCGGAGAATAGGTGGATGGTCGTCCTATACCAAGCTCCTCAAGAGTATGGACAAGGGAGGCCTCGGTAAAGTGAGGCTTGGGCTGGGTGAAATGCTGCTTTGCCTGATGACTCTCAGCGGAGAGGATCTCTCCCTTCTCGAATGCACTCAGATCCTTGGGTTTTTTCTGATCCGGATCATCAGATAAGACATAAACCCTTGAAAATCCGTCAAAGATCGTGGCTGTGCTTGCAGCTGTAAACTTATGCCCATTGCAGTCAAGCCTTATCGAGGTCGTAATCCTCTTCTGCGCTGCCATCTGGGAGGCTATAAATCTCTTCCAGATAAGAGAATATAGACGGTACTGGTCCCGGCTTGCTGTTTCCTTAAGCTTATCCGGAAGAAGGTTAAGATCAGCAGGTCTTATCGCCTCATGGGCATCCTGAATATTCTTCCCCTGGGACTTCTTTGCCATCTCACCTCCCAGATAGTCCTTTCCGAACTCCCTGCTTATATAGGCTGCCGCTGCCGCCTTAGCCTCATTAGATACTCTGGTAGAATCGGTACGAAGATATGTGATAAGTCCGTTCTCATATAGCTGCTGGGCTATGAGCATTGTCTTTGACAGTGCAAAGTTAAGAGCCTTTGAGGCCTCCTGCTGCATAGTCGATGTCGTAAACGGAAGCGGGGCTTTCCTGGTCTTTGGAGTCTGCTTTAGGGCCTCAACAGTGAAATCACATCCATCTATATCGGATATTATCTGATCAAGCTCCTGCTTCGAATCGATGTCAGATGTCTTTTTATCAGCGTCATAGTATGAGGCAGTAAGCTTTCTCCTGCCCTTTCCGCAAAGCTCTACATCCAGCGTATAATACTCCTTTGGAATAAAGGCATTGATCTCATCCTCCCTGTCGCAGATTATACGAAGGGCAACTGACTGAACCCTTCCTGCCGAGAGGCCTCTTTTTACCTTTGCCCAGAGAAGAGGACTTATCGAATATCCGACTATACGGTCAAGCACCCTTCTTGCCTGCTGTGCATCGACCAGGTTCATATCTATGTCTCTCTGATGCTTGAAGGATTCCTTTATGGCGTTTTTTGTTATCTCGTTGAAGGTGATCCTTTTATATTTCTTTTCAGAAAGCCTGAGTGATGGTATCAGATGCCAGGAGATCGCCTCTCCCTCACGGTCCGGGTCAGTAGCCAGATAGATCATATCTGCCTTCTTGACCTCCTTGCGCAGAGATGCCAAAAGCTCACCCTTGCCCCGGATGGTTATATATTTGGGTTCGAAGTCATTTTCGACATCGATCCCCAGCTGACTCTTGGGGAGATCCCTGACATGTCCCATTGTTGCAACTACGGTGTAGTTTCTTCCAAGAAATTTCTTAATCGTTTTTACCTTTGTCGGTGACTCAACGATCACGAGATTTTTTGCCATTAAAACTGATCCTTCCTGCTCTTTACCTCTATACCGGTATGTTTCTGACATAGTGGTTCATAAAGACCTCTTTTAAGTATCCCTTACAGCAGAGGGCCGCCACTATCCTTAAAAGCATAAGAAGAGTCATACCGGTTTCCTTCTGGACCTCATCTATGCTTTTTGCGTAGAAATCGAAACAACTATACACCACCATTTCATCTTTTTCAAGGTTCAATTCTGAAAGAGCCTGTTCAAGCTCCTCTGAAACGAGTGGTTCCTCCTCCATTTTAAGTGCCATGATAAGGCTCTCAGAAGACCTTATCATACCGGCTCCCTGCCAGATAAGCCTGTTGGTCCCGGCCGAAAGCGGATCTGTTATCCTGCCAGGGAGGGCATATACATCCTTTCCCTGATCAAGGGCCAGATCAGCAGTGATAAGGGATCCGCTTCTCTCCCTCGCCTCTATCACAAGCACTGACTCAGAGATCCCGCTTATAAGTCTGTTGCGGTCAGGAAAATTCTGCTTAAGTGGTCCTGTCCCGGGAGGAAATTCGCTTATCAGGGCACCGCTATGTGGTATCTGCTCATAGATATCCCTGTTGCATGCCGGATAGCATATATCTGTCCCAGATCCTAAGAAGGCATATGTCTTCCCTCCTGCCATAAGTGCACCCCTGTGCGAATAGCCGTCTATCCCCATTGCCATACCGCTTACGACGGAAAAGCCGTTTTCTGCCAGCACCTTTCCTATCTTTTCGGAAAAAAGTCTTCCGTATCCGCTGCATCTCCTGGCACCCACCATGGCTATAAGCCTCTCCCTTTTATCCGGGAGCCTGCCCCTTACGAAAAGTGCGACCGGTGGATTATGTATATGCCTAAGCGCTACAGGAAAATCCTCATCATAGATAAAGCTTATCCCATTCAAAGGATCCGAAAAATACTCCCTGTATCTTTCAGCCATAAGCCTGCTGCCGTATTCCTCACGAAGAATGGATAGACTTTCCTTTTTTATGATGTCCATCCCAAGGATCGTCTTATCTGTCCTCCCAAAAAATCCCGCCGGAGTCTTGAAGGCCGTAAGCAGGGCTCTTTTTTCACTGCGATCCATACACTTTGTCACTGCGAATGCAAATTCATCAAAGCTCCTGTTCATCTTACGACCTCCCAGAATCTTCTGTCGAGAGATCTGAAAAATCCAGCCTCTGCTATATGCTCCTGTCCTACGTCCTTTTTTCCTGCCAGGTCGGCTATAGTCCTTGATACCTTAAGTATCCTGTAATACCCCCTTGCAGTAAGCTCCTCTGATGCGAAAAGCTCCCCTATGCATTCCCTTGTCGCCTTAGTAAGCCGGCAGTATTCCTCTATCATCTTCGATGAGGCCTGACTGTTGAATGTATAGGGCTTATCCCTGTATCTCTCCCTCTGGATATCATGAGCCCTTAGCACCCTCTCCCTTATCCTCTCTGATGATTCATTATTGCTTTTGTCCATCAGCTCACCATACTCAACCCTTCTTGTCTGTACGCACAGATCGAATCGGTCCAGCAGGGGCTCCGATATCTTTGACAGATAATGTCTTATGGATGGAGTCGAGCAGGTGCATCTTTCTGACGGATAATAGCCGCATCTGCATGGATTCATAGCTGCGACAAAAAGGAAATCAGCCGGATATTCCTCCTGATAACGGTTTCTTACTATATTGATCTTACCTTCCTCAAGGGGCTGACGTAAGGCCTCAAGCGCCTCTCTCTTAAACTCAGGAAGCTCATCCAGGAAAAGAACTCCGTTATGGGCCATTGTTATCTCTCCGGGATTAAGGCTGTTTCCCCCGCCTGACATGGCAACAGCTGTAGTAGTATGGTGGGGACTTCTGAACGGACGCCTGATATTTTCATATGAGATCCTGAATTTGCCGCAGATACTGTATATCTTCATCAGCTCCAGCTTCTCATCATCTGAAAGAGGCGGCATTATAGAAGGAAGACATCTGGCTATCATGCTTTTTCCTGCTCCGGGAGGCCCGTACATGAGAAGATTGTGCATGCCCGCAGCTGCTATCTCACAGGCTCTCCTTGGTATGGCCTGACCATGAAGCTCACCAAAATCAGCCTGATCATCCACAATGGCCTCACTATCCTTATCAGGACAGTATTCTCTTACCCTTCCCGTATCAATGTATTCTAACAGCTCTGCAAATGAGCCTACTCCTATCGGCTCCATATCCGGGACAAGTCTTGCCTCCTGCAGGTTGTCCACAGGTATAATGCATTTTTTGATACCGTTTTCACGGGCCACAAGAAGCATTGGGAGCATGCCCTTTACAGGAAGCACCTCTCCTGACAGACGAAGCTCTCCGCAGACAAAAACGTCTGAAAGCCTGTCTGGATCCATGCGGCCCAGAGCCGCAAGAACAGAAAGAGCTACCGGCAGGTCAAAGCCGTTTCCTGATTTCCTTATATCTGCTGGTGAAAGATTGACTGTGATATGTCTGGCCGGAAGCGGAAAGCCCGCTGCCTTAAGGACTGTCCTGACTCTCTCCCGGCATTCCTTTACCTCGCCTGAAAGCGAGCCGACCATATCAAAAACAGGCAGACCGTCACTTACATCTGCCTCTGCTGTGACCATAGTTGCCGTAAGGCCTCTTATAGTCCCGCACCTTATCTGACTTAACATAAAGATCCTTTCCGGAGATCATCTGGAAAGAGAAATTTGAAAAAGATAGTGAAATGATAGCATGGATCCAGAAAAAAGGCAATTACTTTTTGTTCTTCAGAACATATCTTCTGATATACCTGTAGGTCTCCTCTTCTCCCTTTTCGGCATTCATCAAAAGAAGCTTATGGAGCAGAGCGTCAGAATCCGGATGGATCACATAGTGTCCATGTCCCCTGAGATAATAGTTAAGAGCTGCATCATCTGTATACTTGTCGCCAAGATAGTTCTTGCAGGCTGATATCCTGTCAATATACATCTCGACCACATATCTTACCGGCATCTTCATCCCGCAGAGTGGCATTTCACCGTCCTTTGAACCTACATTATAATCGATCCAGTATTCGTAATGATGCTTGTTCCTTCCCTTGTGATGAAGCCAGGCTGTAGAAAGGCCCTTTTCCTCCCTCTCCCGGTTGTTGGGGCTTCTGGTGCCCTGATAGTACTTAGCGCCAACTGAGAACTCTGTCCATGAGTACTTTGACAGGTCATGCATCAGTCCCTGCCTGTATAGTCCAACCTTGAAACAGCTCTTCATCACAAGATGTCTGTGATGAGTTATAGTCTTGAAATGCCTTATCGCATTGATCAAACTCATGCTTTACCTTCCTATTAGAATTGAAACCGTACCCCCCGGCACCGAAACAGATCCATCGCCGCATTCGAGTGGCTTATCAAGGAAGCTGTCATCGCCTGTATTTGCGACCAGATACCATTTCCTTCCCTCTCCTGTCGAAGGAAGCGCATAGGTCCTGTCGTTGTAGTAGAAATTAACCAGCACCATCACATCCTCCTCGTTTTCACCGGCATAGGCTCCTGCATAGAGGGTTCCGAGCCCCTTCTTCTCGGGACCTATTCCCATGATCCAGGGCTCTGTATCATGGTATGAAAGATCCGGAAGCCCGCAGCTCAGATAATCTGTCTGCTTCATAGGAGCCTTTGTGCGTATAGCAGGATGATCCTTCCTGAACCTGATCAGATTCTTTACAAAGCTGTAAAGCTCCTTAACGTCCTTTTTCGAAGAGTACCTGACCCAGCCTGTAGGATTATCCTGCCCGTATGGATTGTTATTGCCATCTGCGCTGTTCAAGGCCTCATCTCCCTCCGTAATAAGAGGAACGCCCTGAGAGAGCATTATGCAGGCCAGTGCTGATCTGACGCAGGTCAGACGGTTTTTCATGACATTTCGGCTTGTGGTCTTTCCTTCTATGCCATGATTGGAACTGCAGTTATAATTGCTCCCGTCGCGGTTGTCCTCACCGTTAGCCTCATTATGCTTCTCACCGTAGCTGTATGCGTCCAGAAGAGTGAATCCGGTCTTTTCTGCAGCATAATTTACAAATCCGAACCTCTCCCCCTGCCGTCTCATCTGATTGGCAAGCTCTGCTACCGTCCCATCCATATGGTTCTGAAGCCTGCGAAGAGGATATATGAAGTCATCGTTGTAGTAGAAGAATCTCTTATGATCCTCTCTTTCAAGCTTCCTCTCATCTATCCTGTCATAGAAAAGCTTTACATTTGAAAGCCTTGGATGCCTGAGAAGATACTCGATCGGTAAACCCTCTCCTATCAGATGAAATCCGTCGACCCTGTATCGAGTATGCCAGTATATCAGTATATCCGCTATAAATCTGGGATCTGAAATGATATCCTCTGATGTAAATGAAAACTCCATCAGAAGCTCCATACCGGCCATATGCAGGGCATTTGACAGCATATCCATCCCCTTCTGCGGATCTGATGGGAAATATGATGACTTCGGGGCAAAATATGCCCCATCGCCATAGCCCCAGTAATTTATCCCCGACGGCTCGCTAACATGCTCCTTATACTTGTCTCCTGACTCGCTGACCCTGAAGGTATTGTAACGGATCTCCTCAAAATCATATAAAGGCATGAAAAGAACTGAGGTAATACCTAGTTCCTTGAGATAAGGTATCCTTCTGATCACACCCTTGTATGTGCCCCTAAGCCCGGCCGGAAGAGATGCCTGCTCAGTAAATCCTCTTATATGAAGCTTGTAGATCACCATATCACGCGGATCTATCACCGGAGACTCCACAGGACGATAGGGAATAGGATCTCCTAGGCCGCCAAAGATCCTGTAATCCTTTTTCTTCCTGTTCATATCGTTCCATTTCTCACGTCCGAACACTACATGAGCATAGGGGTCCATGTATTCTCCTATGCCATCCTTTAGTCTGTAGAATACTCCATCCGGTAAAGGATCAGGAAAAAAGACAGAGAAAACCCGTCCTCTGGCAAAGCTCTCGTCAAGCATTACCTCTGTTTTCCCCTTACGCCTTTTATTATAAAAAATAATAGAAAGCCAGCCATTTGTACGTGCTATCACAGTAAATTCAAAGCCACCAGCACGCCTTTCTGCTCCGTAATGTCTGAAGCTGCCCTTTTGTATTGATAATTTCATCTTGTTTCTTTCTTCTACAGCCATAAGCCAAAACACCCTCTCTAAAGGACATTTCCTCTCGCAACAATACCTGCTATTATATCATAGATCATTATAAAAAATCTATTTTTTTATAAAATAGAACATCCTAGTCAAGCGCCTCCCTGATAAAGGGAGAAGGATAATAGGAATGATTCCCGTATTTAGCGCTAAGAGAAATGATAAGCTGTCTTTTTGCTCTTGTCATAGCCACATAAAACATCCGTCTCTCCTCCTCAAGCTTTACCGCTGTATCAGCCTTATCAGACGGTGTGATCCCCATTACCGCCCCTATTATAAAAACATGATCAAATTCAAGGCCCTTGGACCCATGGAAGGTATATAAGCCTATTCCACAGCTCCTTTTTGTCTTAGAAGCTTCCCTCTCCTCCATCTTCCTTTTCTCCTCCATAGCTCTTACAAAATCCCCTATTCTATGATGAGAAAAGGCGGCCTCCTTAAGCCTTCTGGCATGCTCCATATACATAGCCTGATCTAGCCCCTTACTTCGTGTATAGTCACAGATATAGGTGCTGTAGGACATACGCCTTAGTATATAATCGATCGCAGCATATGGGCTTAGGCCACTTATGAAATCAAGCTCCCTGCTGAACTTGTCTGCCTCATCGCAAAGGATAGTGTTTCTCATAAGACAAAGCCAGCTTTTCCTGTCAACCATGTCTCCTGAAAGCCCTATCCTGCCAAGATTCCTGTCAGGATGACTAAGAGCCCTTATAAAATCCTCACAGCTTACATATCTATCAGAGGACCTTAGTATAGAGATTATATCCCTGTAGACAAAGCTTTTGTAAAGAGACAGACTGCCCCCTCCCTTTATCATGCCTCTTTTTTCAAGTTCAATCATAAGAGAATCTGCTATTCTTCTGTTACGGTAGAGCACTGCTATTTCCCCTTCCGGCTCTCCCTTTGCCAGAAGTTCCTCTATCATATCACAGACCTGCCCTGCCTCATCCCTCTCATCCTTTGCCGTTATGACATGCAGCAGGCCCTCCTGCTCTGAGTCTGCAAGCAGTCTCTTTTCAAACCGTCTTTTATTGTTTGAAATAAGCCTTGACGAGGCCTCAACTATAGCCCTGTCAGATCTGTAATTGCAGGCTAAGATGATGGTATGTGCATCCGGATAATCCTCTGTAAAGCTTAACAGAAAGGATGGATCAGAGCCCCTGAAGCCGTAAATGGCCTGATCATCGTCCCCTACTATAAAAAGATTCTGCCTTTTCCTCGACAGATCTCCTATGATCTGATACTGGAGAGCGTTCATATCCTGTGCCTCATCCACCAGGATATACTTAAAGCGCCCTCTCCAGAAATCAAGTCTGTCGGGATGCTCAGTAAAAAAGCTCTTAGTTCTGACAAGAAGATCATCAAGATCAAAAAGTCCGGCCTCCCTCATCACTCTCTGGTAGGAGCCTATAACCGCCATCACAGTCTCTGCTGTCATATCAGGAGGAAGGCTGTCATTACTGAGATGACCGCAATTCTTATAATAGCTTACTGTACGAATGAGCTTAGGATAAAAGGTCTGGTCTTTTGGCCTTATTCCATGCTCCTTTACAGCAAAAGAAAGGAGGGCAGCTGCCTTCCTTCCGGAAACGATTGAATGATCAGATATAAGTCCTTCTCTTTTCAGGATATTAAAAAAAATCGAATGAAATGTGCCGAATGCAGGAAGAGAAGCCGGTGAATGACCGCTTACAAATCTTTTCTGCATTGACACAGCCGCATCCCTTGTAAAGGTAACGACTAATATATTCTCAGGAGCTACGCCTCTTTTTTCTATCAGATGGCCTATCCTTTCGGTCAGCACAAGAGTCTTCCCGCTCCCGGGCCCTGCTATACATAGGCAGGGTCCATTAAAATGTGATACAGCTTCCTGCTGTGGTCCGCTTAATTCCATACTCTCCCCCCCTTTCTTCTTATCCCTCAAGCTTTGCTATTGCAGCCCTTATCCGCTTAAGCGACTCATCCTTACCGAGTATCTCCATGATCTGGGTCGCCCCTCCCGGAGTGGATGCCTTTCCTGAAAGAGCGGTACGGATAGGCCACATAACAAAGCCGACCTTTAAGCCCTTGTCTGCAGCGAATTGCTTGAGCGAGGCAAAGAGGCCGTCATTAGAGAAATCCTCCACTCCCTCAAGCAGAGGAAGGACATCCTTCAGAAGCTCGAGCGAATTTTCCTCGTTGCACTTGTTCTTCTTGTTTATATAAAGCGAATTGTCATAATCGCCTACCTTTTCGAAAAAATCCACAAGGTCCTTTATATCAGGGAAGATCTCTATCCTTGACTGGACGAGCTCTGCTATCTTTTTCTTGTCACAGTCTCTCTTTACTGTATCATCAATATAAGGAAGAGCCTGCTTATAGAACAGATCCGGGTCCATTTTCTTGATGTATTCACCATTCATCCATTTAAGCTTGGTGACGTCAAAGACAGCCGGGCTCTTGCTGATATGCTTATAGTCGAACTTCTCTATAAGCTCAGGAAGATTCATTATCTCCTGATTATCCTCAGGACTCCAGCCTAAGAGTGCGACAAAGTTTACAATAGCATCTGTAAGATATCCCTGATCTACAAGGTCCTCAAACGAAGAATGGCCGCTTCTCTTTGAAAGCTTCTGATGATCTTCATTTGTGATAAGAGGGCAGTGGATGTACTTTGGAACCTCCCATCCAAAGGCCTCGTAGAGCCTGTTGTACTTAGGCGATGATGACAGGTACTCATTTCCCCTGACCACATGTGTGATTCCCATCAGATGATCATCGACTACATTAGCGAAATTATAGGTCGGATATCCATCTGACTTTATAAGTATCATATCGTCAAGCTCACTGTTGTCTACTGTGATGTCACCGTAGATTTCATCATGGAAGGTCGTGGTACCCTCCCTTGGATTATTCTGTCTTATGACATAAGGAATCCCTGATGCAAGTTTCTCCTCTATCTCCTCCTCCGAAAGATGAAGACAGTGCTTGTCATAGATAGAGATGGTCTTCTTCTCTCCATTTTCGTCTGTAACCTCATGCTTAAGACCATCAAGCCTCTCCGGAGTACAGAAGCAGTAATATGCCTCTCCCTTTTCTATAAGCTCCTTTGCATATTTCATATATATGCCCTGCTTTACCCTCTCGCTCTGGACATAGGGACCTACTCCTCCATCCTTGTCAGGTCCCTCATCATATGTAAGCCCTGTATCCTTCAAGGTCTTATAGATGATATCGATGGCACCATCCACATATCTTTCCTGGTCGGTATCCTCTATACGGAGGATGAAATCCCCTCCCTCATGCTTTGCTATAAGAAAAGCATAGAGAGCTGTACGGAGATTCCCTACATGCATTCTTCCTGTAGGCGACGGTGCAAATCTTGTTCTTACTTTCATTGGTCTTGCTTCTTTCTTTTTTTCTTTATTGTAGATATCAAGAGCAGATATCTTTTTTATAACTGGTTCCTTCTTTTTTTCAGGGACTAATCCTTTTTTCTCGTCACTACTGCTGTGACCACCGGCTCCTCCCCCCGCGACAGTCTCCGCTTCCTTCTTACTGCCGGTCTTCTTATTTTCCTCTACTTTTTTATTGATGTCAAGTCCGCAGAGACGATCAACTGACCTTAATATCTCAAGGATCTCCGGAACATAGAAATCCTTTTCCTCCATCATCTTATCTATCTGCTTTCTCTCGTCCCTTACCTGGTCTCTCTCTGATTCTATCTGCTCCTTAAGGTCTCTTTTCTTCTGGATAAGCTCCTCGCATACATCCCTCATTGCATCCTCATGAGCTAAGGCTGCTGCCTGCTTCTCCCATATATGGGGATCATATAGCCGTAGCGGAGCTAAAAGCTTCATCAGATAAGTAGACCAGTAGCTTAAGTCCCTGTCGTCCTTTTCGAACCTGTCTCTTTTGTCATTTAATTCCAGATAGCTGTTGTATAAGAACTCCAGCTCTGTCGCACTATGGACATGATACTTTTCGGATGTAGCATTTATTGCTGCCGTTATATTAGCATACTCCATCCTCGCGACATTTAACAGATTTATCGTTGAATTAAGGTCCCTTAAGAGTCCTTTTCTCCTCCTTATCGTAGAGGCCTGCCAGAGAAAGAGGATTATCGCTGCAAGAGCGAATCCGAGCAGGAAAACCCCTATTATACCCTGGGCTGCCTCGTTTCCCGATCTTTCCGATGCTGCAAATAGTATTATTATAGTAGCGAAGAAAAGAGCCATTAGCATTATACAGATCTTTCTCGCATAGGAGCTCTTCGTCGTAGCCTCATCGAAATCCATCTTAAGCTCCCCTTTATCAGCCTCAAGAGCATGCATCTTTGTCTCGGTTTTCTTCTGATAGGCTTCATTTTCTCTCATCCGCTTTATGTCAAGGGATATACTGCCTTCATTCTCTTCTATAAGCCTGTAGGCATCATCTGAAATGCTTTTAGGCGCATCCAAAAAGGCCTGACGGCTTTTTCTTGCACGTTCAATCGAGGAGGCGGTCTTTTTTACAGCCTCCATTTCCTTGCCCTTAAGCTTCCTTATCCGCCTGATGTCCTCCAGATAGCTGTCTATAACCCTGACTCCGGCCTTTTTCCCCTCTATGTCCTTCGTAGTGCCTATTATCTGCTCGCAGGAGTCAAGTATATAATGCTCGATCTTTTTGGGATTATCAAGGCTCTCCAGTGAATCGATCTCACCTATCAGATCATCGAAGATCTGATCCTGGGTTTTTTTCTTTTTTTTCTTCTTAAAGCCAAACACCTTATGCTCCGTACTTCCTGATATAGTCTTCCCTAAGACCATAGAAAACATTTTCTTTTTTAAGGGCCTCATCCTGGGCCTTCTTCACCTGATCCGATTCAGAGGCTGCCTTGAATACCTTCCTTGCCATTTCTATCTGGTCAGGCCTTATATGAAAATCCTCGACTGCCTTGTCGATCGCCTTCTCATCTCCTGTCTCCATAAGACAGAAAAGCATCTGGGAAAGACTTTTTGAGGATGTGTTTCGCTCATAGGCCATCCTGTAATATTCGCTTGCCTCCCTGAACAGAAAGGCCCTTGCGTAGGCATATCCTATGTTATGACATACATCACCGTAGAAGCCTCTTGAGATCCCGGGTATCTTTAAGATTTCCTGATAATTGAGTATGGCTCTCCTGATTCTTCCCTTTTTTAGGAGCTGGTCTGCTATCCGCTTCTTTTTCTCCTCAGGAGACAGCTCCATGAAAAGCATTATATCATGCACAGTATCCCTTATCTCAGCCGGAGTCAGATATCCGCAAGAGGACAGGATAGTCTCTATCTGTACATGAAACGGCATTCCCGATCTTTTCTGTGTCCGCAGTCTCTCAGACAGAGCCGTAAATGAAAGCTCCTGATCAATCCAGTCTAGAAGCTCATCAGAGATGAGCATAGGATCAAGAGTCTCGGTATTATGGTAAATATAATAACAGAGTTCCTCAAGAGAATATATATTAAGCGATGCATTCTCTATATAGAACGGTGTGGCAGCCATAGGCTGTCTGCATAAAATAAGCTCACCCATCAGTCAATCCCAATCGTGGTCGTAAAGGTCCGGCCACTTCCCTTTTCTATCTCTCCGAAGCCCAGATCAAAGATACTTACGCTTACCTTCCGATCAGAAAGCGGTACAGCAGTGATACGAAGCCTGGTAAGGCCCGGTGCCCGTTCAGGCAGATCCTTTAGATTTAAGACATTCTCAACGGTCTTTCGGCTGTCAGGCTTTTGTATATAAAGGGAGATCGAGGGATCGCCGGCCAGAATGACCTCGCACTCTCCTCTCTCCTCATACCAGCTTTTCCCGGCATCGATAAGAGTATAGAACTTTTTCTGGTTCAGATCAGATACCAGAAGCGAAAGCGAAAGCTTAAGCTCATTATCACCTATATACATAAAGGGCCACTCAGCCCTGCCTGCCCTAACAAGAGAAGCATAGCAGGCTCCGTCTGCATAAAGGTTCTGACCTATGAAGACCTTATGCCCCTGCATTGCCCTCTTAAGCGAAGCCTTCATCCACTCTCTTGAAAATCCGTTTCCTGTGAGATATATTGTCGAAACAAGAGACCCCTTGAAACATTCCTTTAGTATCTCATCAAAGGAGGTGTCCCTGTCAGTCTCATCAAGCGTATAATATTTTTCATATAAGGATACCATGCCTGGCTTTGTAGTATAGTTTACATTAAGCCTTATAGCATAGACATACAATCCATTATTCTCAAAAAGCATAAGGTCATGTCGTCTCTGGTCCATAGGCTGGGAAAGACAGTAGTAGTAAAAGGCCTCATTCTTTCCTATTACACTTGTCCGCTCCGGAGCTATATGGCATTTCCCGGCGCATCTGGTGATCAGATCTACAGTCTCCCTGTTTACCTTTGGAACAGAAAAGCTCGCATAGGCCACCTCCCTGATTCCTGAAAGGTTCTGTGCCATTTGTATAAGAGCGCGGATAAATATGAGAAGAAGCTCCTCGGCTGAAAACAGCTGGGCATCCACTATCAGATTCTCATTGTTTACGGCCTTGTCAAAGAAGCCTGTGACAAGTGAATAATCCTTGTCATCCTTCTTCCCTAAAGCGTCATCACCGATAAGCCACTGTCCTATCCCGCTTCTCTTTGCAATGGCCATAGGGAAAACATAGTTTTCCTCTCCATAAACCTTTGAAACTGTCACAGGAGACTTATCCCCCGGATTGATATAGCTTATAAGAGCCCGCTCATCTGAGATATCTATCCCTAAGACTGTCCCTGTGCCTTTATCTAAGCCTTCACTAGTCATTTATCACACCATAGAAAAAAGATCATTTTCTGAAACATCTATGCGGATATAATCCTCCACATCCTGCTTCAATGCGTCACTTCCGGAATGCTGGTCCTTATAGATCGCTCCCAGGCGTCCAAACCGGCTGTCCGCTATCTCCTCAATATAATCCTGATCCATTATCTGCCCTTCTTTTCTGATATCTCCCTGTAAGCTCCGTATAGAGTAGCTTACTCTTTCTCCCTGGAACATTATAAAGGTATATACATAGATCCCGTCATAGACCTCTGTCATCTGGGCAGTCTTTTCCCTGCCGTCTGGAGAGCTCAGTCTGATCTCAAGCGTATCAAATGGATCGCCCCTGTATTCTATTATCATCCTCTCGTAGATGCCGTTTTTTACTACAAGGCTTATATCAAGCTTCTTGTAGAAGGCGAAATATCTGCCCGCAAGCAGATTCTCTGTAAGAAGGGTCGTTGCATTTTCCATCTGCTGGTCACTAAGTGAGTCAAGGGCAGAATAATGCATAAGAAGGGCAGTCTTCATAGTACGGTTTATTTCGCTTCTGCGGAAGTCCTCCTCTATCTCGTCAAAGAAGCCATCCTCTGTCTCTGAAGGAAATCCTCTTATATATCTGTCAGAATAGTAGGTCAGATAAGCCCTCCTAAGCTCCTCGTCACCTCCAAGGCTTACCAGGCTTTTGTATACCTGTGAGATAACAGGCTCATTGCCCTCCTCGTAGATCATCTGGGTTATGATCCTGCCGCAAAGGTTCCTGACATCAGCCTCCCTTGCTCGGGCATATTTATAGAGAACGAGCATCTGGCTTGTAGGTCCCTTATAAAACCTGCACAGATAGGCAAGGCTGTCGTCGTTGAACAGAAGCCGCCCAAGCAGATATGAAAGCAGGGAGGTAAGGAAGCCATCCTCCTCTTCATCCTCCTTCCTTTGTCTGCAGATGGAGCTGGCAAGAGAAAGAAGCTGGTTGTCTGCTATGTTTAAGGCATTTATTTCCTTTATAGCCGAGTAGGCTTCATCTGTCTTTCCCTGGCAGATCAGATTCCTGATGATAAAGGCGCTCTCCTGTGGAGGGAATTTCTTCAGGTCACCCTTCTCATAGGAAAAGGTCGCAACCAGAGACCCCTGTTCCTTAAGCCTTGCCGGATCTATATCCATAAAGAACCTGGTACGATAGCCCCAGTCAGCCTCAGGTGACATGGCAAAGACTATCTCTGACTCGCCATCATCGGATACGGGCTCCGAGTTGTCGGTTAAGTCTGGGAAAAGCCTTTCTGTATAGAAGGCATCATTCCCAAAAAGAACCCCTCCCGGAGTAACAAGCACAGGGAAGTATTCCTGATCATCTATATCTATTATAGCATAATGATCCCTTAAGATCCGCTTTTTGGGTATGCTGTCCTTCCTCGTGAATATATACAGCTCTCCGCTTTCTTCGGTCATACAGATGAGCTTAATCGAATTCTTAAGGCTTTTCAGTATAGAAAGGAGGTCCTTGTCCAGAAAACCCCTTGTATACATATCTTTGTATATTATAGCCAGATTGTCACTTATCTTGCCTTCCTTAAGCTTTTCTATAGCAAATCTCTCTATCTGCTTCAGATATACCTCATATACCGAAGGACGCTTTTCCTTATAGGTGATCACATTTGCATAAAGGAACTCTCTCTTGTCATCAGGCAGATCATTCTCATAGGCAAAATACATAGTAAGCATTCGAGGCAGCATATCCATGCTCAAATCATCGACACTGTACAGATAGCACTCAAAGAGTCCTGTAAGATTAAGCCCTGTCTCTATTCCTCTCTTGTACCAGATCAGATATTTCTTTCCTATGCATCTCGTCCTTAAAAGGAATGATACTATCGCCTCAAGAAGGCTGTGGTCCATAAACCTCTGATAAAGCTCTGATGCAAGGCCATATACTCCGTCCGAAAAGGTCTTCAGATCATATATACACTCGCAGACTGACGGTATAAGGTTTTTGGACAATGCATCCCTGCGAAGCCCGAACCTGAGCACTGACAGTGAAAATGAGTCAAGCTGGCCTGTCATATATGGATAGGCATTAAGCATATCAAGAGCCTCAGCATAAAGCACAGGAGAATTCACTCCCCTTACTATCCACTGTCTTATATCACGAAGCTTCTCAAGCGGAGCCTTTACATATCTCTTTCTAAGGAAAAGCAGGAACCAGAAGATCCTTGAGTCATCCGGATGAAGCTCCTGTATCTGCTCTATCTCCTCGGTGATCCTGTCTATATACTCCTCATCAGAATCGAGAAGGGTACACAGGTAAAGGAGAAAGGCCCATTCAAATGAGGTCTTGTCTGCAATCAGCTCCTTCAGGCGCTTGATATTAAGGAAGGCTTCCTTCTTCTCTCCGGCAACTATCTCCGCCATAGTAAGATAGCATAGGGCAAAGCAGTCAGAAGGATCCTGATCGAGGAAATAGCCGGACGCTTCCCTGGCACTCTTTAAGAAAAAAGTCTCGTCTGCCTTTCTCAGTCTGAAATCCAGATAGGAATTCATTGCAGAGGCTATTATCTGCTTTTTCTTAAGCCTTTTTGCATGAGGCTTTTCTCCACGTCCGTAGGTAGAGGCTGTAACAGGACGGGTGATATAAAAACCATTTCCTATTATCCTAAGGGTGGTCAGATTGACTCCCTGATGCAGTCTGTCCTTTTTTATGAAGAAAGGTACCTCAAGGGTCCCTCCAAAGAAATCCTGATCAGTTGCCTCTGTCTTCTCAAGCACCATGAAGCTGTCCTCTGGCACCTCGAAACGAAGCTTAATATAGCCCTCGGTATTCCTTGTGATTCGAAAGCTTTCCCTTGCGTCACCATTTATAGAAAAGAAAAAGAGATTCTCAGGAAAGACATGGATATTCACTGCCTCCTTAAGACCGTTTGCGGTAAGAAAGCTCTCAAGCGCAAGCCTTGTGAATCCCATTTCAGCAGTGATCGCCCTATAGCTTAAATAGGTATCATAAAAATGTCTGACAAGAAGATTCCTGAAATCAGAGGAAGCAAATACCTCTGCAGCCTGGTCCTGATCCTTTTCAGCTGCCTCAGCGAATTCCTTTAAGTCCTGTATCTTTTTCCCATTAAGAAAAACAGGGCGTTCCTCTACTGTAAAGACATAGGGAAGAGTATTCTCATATCCGTCTGATACTATAGTGAAATGTCCCTCTATCTTCTCCCCCGGAAAGAATCCGCTTATATGCACAGTATAGGCCATACTGGTCCGTTGGCCAGAAAACTCAGGCTCTTTTAGGGTCACATATGGGCTCGATGAATAAATGATCCCCGATATGCTGGCATCCCTTTGGCCGGAGATCACAAGAGAACCCTCATAATCGTATCCCTCTGTACAGATCTCTTCTATTCTTTCTGGTTCAAATGCCGGGAGCGGGAAGTCTCTTTCGAAATCCCCCTGACTTATCCCTCTGATCTTCTTTTCCACCGGAGACAATGCCTTTCTTTACTTTTTTACAAAATACAATATAATTATAAATGTTTTACAAAATTTATTCAATAAGGAGTGGTATTTTGATAAAGCATAAGGATCATTTTCATGGCAGCGATCTCGAGCTGATCGAGAAGATATACGGTATAAAAAAGGAAGAGATAGTAAGCTTTTCTGCAAACGTAAACCCGCTTGGCATCTCTCCGCGTCTTTCCTCTGATCTGTCAGAGCATATACATTGCATAGAGACCTACCCTGACCGCGAATACACTGACTTAAGAAAGGCCATAGCCTCCTATGCCGGCTGTGACGAAAAAAGCATAATAGTAGGAAACGGCTCGACCGAGCTTATATCTCTTTTCATACAGGTGACTGCCCCGAAAAGAGCTCTTATCCTGGGACCCACCTATTCCGAGTATGAAAGGGAGATAACGCTTAACGGCGGACGTACCTCATATTACCCCTTGAGGGAGGACGGAGACTTCGTTCTGAATCCGGATGACTTCATCTCTCATCTGTCTGATGATATAGACCTTATAGTGCTTTGCAATCCGAATAACCCGACCTCATCGGTGATCAGAAGCTCCACTATGAGGCAAATACTCGATTCCTGCAAGGAGCATGATATCAATGTGATGGTAGATGAGACCTATGTTGAGTTCTGTGAAAACGAAAGAGATATCACATCTGTCGGCCTTACATCTTTTTACAATAATCTGATTGTATTAAGAGGGACTTCCAAGTTCTTTGCCGCACCTGGTCTCCGTCTTGGTTATGCTATCACAGGAAACGAGGACATCCTTAAGGAGATAAACCAGAAAAAGAATCCATGGATGATCTCCTCACTTGCTGAGGAGGCCGGCAAGATAATGTTTACTGATACCGATTACATAAGGGCCAGCAAGGATCTGATCTTTTCCGAAAGAAAAAGGATCTATAACATATTAAAGGATAGCAGGGCCTACAGACCCTACTATCCTCATGCGAATTTTATGCTTATAAAGATCCTTGATGCAGACCAGAACAGTCACAGTCTGTTTGAACGCTGTATCAAGAAAAAGCTTATGATCCGTGACTGCTCAACATTCCCTTTCCTGTCGGATCGTTTCATCCGTATCTGCTTCATGATGCCTGAAGACAATGACAGACTACTAGAGGCGCTTACAGGTGATATGTCTTAGGCTTAAAAGGCAGCTCTTCTCACCCTTGCCTTATCCAGCGCAGTGAGCACCACAAAAAGCATTACCGAATAGATAGGCCAGGTGATCACATTCTTTATGACTCTTGGCAGGAAGAGTACCTTGAAGGCCTGACCATAAAGGATAGACAGGCAGAGGGTATTTATAATAATGTTGCAGAACAGATCAACTATACCCTTTGTCACAAAAATCCTTACCAAGGAAAGCTTCCTCTTATAGAGAAGAAATCCGTAGATCAGGGCACCTATCATGGCGCATATTGTAAATCCAGGGAAAAATCCGCCATCCGGACGGATGAAGTAATTGATAAGATCAAGGGCTCCTGCTGCTATTGCTCCTGTGACAGGCCCGAATAATATGGAGATCATGGCCTGAGGTATCCATGACAGGCCTATATGGATATATGGACCTATATTTATAGTAGATACCAGGGTAAGCACTGAAGAAAGAGCCATAAGCATGGCTGTCATGCATAATGACCTTACATTCTTAAGTTCTTCGGCTGAATCCTTGAAAATTGCTGTTATCCTTTGCATAAAAAATACCTCCTTTGCAGTTCCTTTAACCGCACAGGAGGGCATCACTCTTATGCAGCAGCGGGATGCGACCATAAAACCGCGGTAAAAACCTTCGTCCTAATGACAACTCCCTGTTCATCAGACACTTAACGCAATACAGTCTACTCTGCGAATAAAATATTAATAAGTTCGAAACTACTTTAGCACTTTTTCGAAAAAAGTCAAGCCCCGGATATGTCCAATTCATATCCGGGGCTCTATATTTGATCTTTTTTCTTTTTCTCTTATTTATTACTGTACTGAGTAGAGAAGCTCACCATATGTAGGATATGGCCACAGCTCATGAGGAACACGGCTCTCAAGCTCATCAATGACTTCACGCAGGCTGTCCATATCAGGAAGGATTGTATATCTGTTGTAGGAAGCAAGTTCCTTTACATCATCCATATCGTCTTCCTTAGCGACATCCATATCAAGCTTCTGGAGTCTGTCATAGAGCTCCTCTACCATCTCTGCTGCCTGAGCTAAAAGCTTCTCCTCTACTCTTGTAGGGATGCCTGTTCCGGTAGCCTTCATATCATTGATGGTCTTTGAAAGGAACTGCTCATAGCGAAGACCTGCACCTATGATCTCATCCTTTGTCATGTCTGAGAGAGTCTGAGCCTCGATATTGATCTGCTTGTAATAATTCTCAAGACTGATCTCATATCTGGAACGTATCTCTGTCTCTGTGTAGACCTTGTTCTTTGTGAATACATCGATGGATTCAGGCTCAATGAAGGCCTCAGTAGCCTCTACTGTAGAAGGAAGATTACGAAGACCTCTCTTCTCTGCCTCCTTTACCCACTCCTCAGAGTATCCGTTACCCTCGAAGATGATCCTCTTATGGTCTGTAAGATGCTTCTTTACAAGCTCTGACATTGCTGAATCAAAATCAGATGCCTTCTCAAGCTGATCTGCATACTCGCTTAATACCTCGGCAACAATAGTATTAAGAACTATGTTAGGAGAAGCTATAGAAGCGTTTGATCCTAAGGAACGGAACTCGAACTTGTTTCCAGTGAATGCGAACGGGCTTGTCCTGTTACGGTCTGTAGTATCCTGCGGGATATGAGGCAGGACTGAAGCGCCTATCGACATAAGCTTCTTGCTCTTGTCTGTATAGTCAGTTCCCTCCATAATGGACTTTATTACATTATCAAGCTCATCTCCTACATATACAGAAATGATTGCTGGAGGTGCCTCGTTGGCTCCAAGTCTGTGATCGTTTCCTGCAGAAGCAACGGAGAATCTCAGGAGTCCCTGATATCTGTCAACTGCCTCGATAACTGCTGTAAGGAAGAGCAGGAACTGGGCATTCTGTGAAGGAGTATCTCCTGGCTCCAGGAGGTTCTTTCCAGTATCTGTTGAGAGAGACCAGTTGTTGTGCTTTCCTGAACCATTTACTCCATCGAAAGGCTTCTCATGAAGCAGGCAGTGCATATGATGCTTCTTTGCTACTGTCTTCATGAGTTCCATTGTGAGCTGGTTGTGATCTGTTGCTATATTTGTGGTGGAGAAAATCGGAGCGAGCTCATGCTGAGCCGGAGCCACCTCATTATGCTCGGTCTTTGCAAGAATACCAAGCTTCCAGAGCTCATTATCAAGATCCTTCATGAACTCCTTGACGCGCGGCTTGATCTGACCGAAATAATGATCATCAAGCTCCTGTCCCTTTGGAGGCTTGTTTCCGAATAAGGTACGACCTGTATAAAGGAGATCAGGTCTCTTCTTGTAGACATCAGCATCGATCAGGAAATATTCCTGCTCAGGTCCTACCGTTGTGATGACTCTCTTTGTATCATTGTCGCCGAAAAGTCTTAAGATTCTTACAGCCTGCTTGTCAAGCGCCTGCATTGAACGAAGAAGAGGTGTCTTCTTGTCGAGTGCCTCACCTGAGTATGAGCAGAAAGCTGTAGGAATGCAGAGTGTATCCTCCTTGATGAAGGCATAGCTGGTAGGATCCCAGGCTGTATATCCTCTGGCCTCATATGTATCACGAAGCCCGCCTGATGGGAAAGATGAAGCATCCGGCTCACCCTTTACGAGCTCTTTTCCTGAGAACTCCATAAGAACCTTTCCTCCATCTACTGGGGAAATAAAGGAATCATGCTTCTCAGCTGTCACTCCTGTCATAGGCTGGAACCAGTGTGTGAAGTGGGTTGCTCCATTCTCGAGAGCCCAGTTCTTCATAGCCTCGGCTACGACATTTGCCATGTCAAGCTGAAGGTGGCTTCCCTCCTTGATAGTCTTCTGAAGTGCCTTGTAGACGTCCTTTGGAAGCCTCTGCCTCATAGCATCGTCATTAAAGACCTTGCTTCCAAAAATCTCCGGTACATTTACCATTGTGTTGTTTCTCCTTTCCTTAACAGAAGTTTATATCCCTGAAGCGCCGTAATTCTTCAGAACTCTGGCACTAGGATCATCCACATCGCAGTTCTCCCAGTTCTTGTTCGGCATCCAGTATGCCGGGATCATCTGGGCCTGACCCTTATAATACTTCTCAAAGAGATCTCTGTAAAGCAGAGACTCCTTTGTGAACGGAACCGGTGCTAAGCCCTCTTTTCCATAGAAGGCTATCCTTTCATGGAATTCCTGGTCTGTATAAACAGTCTCGGCATATTCCTTTATATCATCTACCATGGAATGTCCGACAGCATCTGAGAATGCTGCCTTTTCACGGAAGAGAAGGTCATCAGGGAGATATCCAGTTCCCTCAAACGCATGACGGAGCAGGTACTTTCCCTTATTATACTTATTCATCTTGAGTTCTGGATCTATGCTCATCACATAGCTTGAGAAGTCCAGATCGCCAAAAGGCACACGTGCCTCCATGGACCAGGTGGATATGCATCTGTCGGCACGAAGGACATCGTAGAAATAAAGCTCATGGACCCTCTTCTCGGCTTCCTTCTGGAACTCCTCAGCATTCGGAGCGAAATCTGTATACTTGTAGCCGAAGAGCTCATCGGAGATCTCTCCTGTGAGGAGCACCCTGATATTGCTCTGCTGATGGATAGCCTTGCAGCATAGATACATTCCCATGCTTGCCCTTATGGTCGTGATATCGTAGGTACCGAGCTCAGCTATGACCTCCTCGAGAGAGCTTATAACCGTATCGCGGTCTATTATCACCTCATGATGGTTGGAGCCTATATAATCTGCTGCTTCCTTAGCATATTTGAGATCTATGGCATCTGTATCCATTCCGATTGCATAGGTCTCAATAGGCTTTCCTAAAAGCTTCTGGGAAATGGCGCATACAAGGGATGAATCAAGTCCTCCTGAAAGCAGAAAGCCAACCGGAGCATCAGCATCGAGTCTCTTGTCAACAGCCGCTATAAGGCGCTCCCTTATACCGCTGCATATATCATCAAGGCTTCCGCTTATGTAGTCATGTCTTGCTGCAATATCGCAGTATAGCTCAAACTTCCCGTCCTTATAGAAATACCCTGGCGGGAAAGCTATGATCTTGTCCACAAGGCCGCAAAGATTCTTGGCCTCGCTTGCAAAGACTATATTTTTATTACTGTCATATCCATAGAAAAGAGGTCTGATCCCGAAAGGATCTCTTGCGGCTATAAGGCTCTTAGACTTTGCATCATAGATAACACATGCAAATTCGGCGTCAAGTCTTTTAAACATTTCCGTCCCGTATATTTCATACATAGGGAGCAGAAGTTCACAGTCACTGTCACTCCTGAATGTATAGCCCTTTTCCTCTAATATCTTCTTTTCCTTGCGGAAACCATACAGCTCACCATTGCAGATAACTGCATTGCCATTCAATGTAAACGGCTGCATCCCCTCAGGGGTGAGACCCATGATCGATAGTCTCTGAAATCCGAGTCTTGTCTTGCCAAAGTCCATTATCCTTTCATCGTCAGGACCTCTGGAATGAGTCTTTGCAAAATGCTCTCGAAAGGATGCATCAGTGATCGCTGACATATCCTCAACTGCCATAATAGAACACATTTCTTATACCTCTTTTCTTTCCAACAGCCTCTTTTCTGCTTTCAGGACAAAAAAGAAGGCGTCACGAACTCCTTATGGAATTCGAGGCGCCTTTGCCGTTTCTGTTACGATGTTAAAAGTATATGACTTTCATCTTTCTTTGTCAAGAAAAAAAATAAAATAATTTACTTTGTTCTCTTCTCGGAAGTCTCTTCCTTTACGGCATCCTCAGGCTTCTCGACTGCAGCAATGGCAGCCTTCTGCATAGGGATCCTGCAATTCTTGTTGGAACCGAACTCCACTATTATCGTATCACTGTCGATATCGATAACCACTCCGTAGAAACCGCTTGTAGTAAGGACCGTATCTCCTACTGCGACTGTATTGAGAAGGGCTTCCTTCTTCTTTGCTTCCTTCTGCTGAGGACGGATCATAAGGAAATAAAGGATCACAAACATGATCACGATCCATATGATGGTAAAGAATCCTCCGCCGGCTGCTGATGCCGTCTTATTCAAAAATACAGGGTTTAACATTTTTTCCTCCTAAAGTTAATCACAAAGCTTTTACTATTGTAACCAATTCAAGGTCACTTTTCAAGAGAAACTTCCTTAAGCTCTGAAAGCTTCTCTCTCTTGAACCTTGCGTAGCATCCTGCATCTATAGCATTTCTTATCTGCTCCATAAGATGATTGTAGAAATAAAGATTATGCATAACGCAGAACCTCATTCCCAGCATCTCCTTTGCCTTTAGCAGGTGATGGATGTATGCCCTTGAGTAGGTACGGCATACAGGACAGCCGCAGCCCTCCTCTATAGGCCTCATATCCTTCTCATAGCGGGCATTGAAAAGATTTCTCTTTCCCTTATTGGTATATACATGCCCGTGACGTCCGTTTCTGGATGGATATACACAGTCAAAGAAATCGACTCCTCTGTCGACTGCCTCTAGGATGTTTGCCGGAGTTCCGACTCCCATCAGATAGGTCGGCTTGTCCTGTGGCAGATATGGCAGAGTCACATCCAGTATATGATACATCTGCTCATGGCTTTCACCGACAGCCAGACCACCAACCGCATATCCGTCAAGGTCAAGCTCACTGATCCGTTTTGCATGGTCTATCCTTATGTCCTCATAGATGGCTCCCTGATTGATACCAAAAAGAAGCTGGTCCTTATTTATCGTATCATCTCTTTTATTAAGCTCTGCCATCTTATCCCTGCATCTTACCAGCCATCTGTAGGTACGGTCAACTGAATTCTTCACATAGTTATAATCAGCAAGGGCATTGGGACACTCATCGAAGGCCATGGCTATCGTCGATCCCAGATTGGACTGAATCTGCATCGATTCCTCAGGTCCCATAAAGATCCTGTGTCCGTCAATATGCGATCTGAATGTGACTCCCTCCTCCTTTATGCTTCTAAGTCCTGCAAGGGAGAATACCTGAAAGCCACCTGAATCGGTAAGGATAGGACGGTCCCAGACCATGAAGCGGGCAAGACCTCCGAGCTCCTTTATCACTTTATCACCTGTTCGTACATGCAGATGATAGGTATTGGAAAGCTCTATCTGGGTCCCTATCTCCTTCAGATCATTTGTTGAGACGGCTCCCTTTATAGCTCCGACTGTTCCTACATTCATAAAGACCGGAGTCTCTACACTGCCATGGACCGTCCTGAATGTAGCATGCTTTGCCCGTCCATCTGTTTTTCTTATAATATACTCTGCCATATCATATCCTGAGTCTATCAATCCTTGCGCTCTGACCGGCCAGCAGGGCATCAGCTATCACAAGTGCGCTCATGCACTCTACGACCACAACTGCCCTTGGCACTATGACCGGATCATGGCGTCCCTTTATCTCTATAACAGTATCCTCTCCTGACTGATCAACGGTAGACTGAGGTCTCGAGATCGAGGGCGTCGGCTTGAAATAGGCTCGCAGGATGATATCTCCTCCATCGGAGATACCGCCTGTGATACCGCCTGAATGATTTGTCTTTTTATGGACTCTGCCATTTTCCATATAAAGCTCGTCATTATTCTCGCTCCCTCTGGAAAGAGCGACAGCCGTGCCATCTCCTATCTCAACTGCCTTTACAGCTCCTATAGACATTACCGCATATGAAAGCCTTGCATCGAGCTTGTCAAACACAGGGTCTCCAAGACCAGCCGGAATGCCAGTTGCTATGCATTCTACAACTCCGCCTGCTGAATCCTGATCCCTTATGCAATCCTTAAGAAAATCTCCTGCCTGCTCTGCTGCCTTCTTATCAGGCATATAGAGAGGGTTTTTACAGCACTCTTCAGGATCAAATGATGATATGGTCACCGGTCCTATAGACCTTGTATAAGCATGGACCTCAATACCGAATTCATCAAGCAGCTTAAGAGCCACTGCTCCGGCAGCTACTCTGGCTCCTGTCTCCCTTCCTGAGGACCGGCCGCCGCCTCTGTAATCCCTGAAACCGAATTTCTCAAAATATCCCAGGTCAGCATGACCTGGCCTGAACTTGTCCTTTATATTGGAATAATCCTTTGAATGCTGATCGGTATTCCTGATAAGAAGAGCTATAGGAGTACCTGTCGTCTTCCCCTCAAAGACACCTGAAAGGATCTCAACCCTGTCTGCCTCATTTCTCTTGGTAGTAAATTCGGACTGTCCTGGTCTTCTCCTGTCCAGGTATTTCTGGATATCCTGCTCTGACAGCTTCATCCCGGCAGGACATCCGTCAACAACGGCGCCTATAGCCGCTCCGTGTGATTCTCCAAAGGTCGAAACCCTGAAATTAGTTCCAAAAACTGAACCAGCCATATATCTCCTCTTGGTCTACAGCTTCTGGATCCAGATGCTGTTAGGCTTTCCTACTGTAACAGGTCTGTTCCTTAGCAAAAGTGTCTCATCCTCATGGTTTACAGCAAAGGTACGTATCTGATTGGAATCATGATTTAATACTGCAACGTACTTATCTCCCGGTAAAACAGCTATAGCCTTAGGGAAATATCCGCTGGTAGGAAGCTGGGCTGTATGGGTAAGAAGGCCGGTTGTGGTGTCACGCTTTAGCCAGCTTACTCCGTTAAAGCCGTCGACCGAGACATAGACATATTCCTGATCATGTGAAAGCATAAGCTCACAGGAAAGATCAGAAAGATTTGCCCCCTTCATCGAGGGGATTACCTGTATCCGCTCAAATTCAGGCTCGTCGTCCTTTACACTGTACTTGTAGACCTCTATCTCATTAGTCAGCTCATCAAGTATGTAAAGGAACTTACCGTCCTTTGAAAACTTCTGTGATCTTGGTCCAGAATCCAGATTACATCTTATCAGATCGCACAGAGAAAGCTTTCCTTTCTTATAATCGATCTTGTATACCTTGATCTGATTGAGGCCGTAGTCGGCTGCAAGCAGGAAATCCTGATCAGGAGTAAGCCTTACGCTTGAAACCTTAGGATGGTCAAGTCTTCTGTCGTTTGCAGATATGGCCACTCCCTGATGAAAGATCCCGTCAGCTATGTCTCCTATGCTTCCATCAGGATTAAGCCTCATCATAGTGACCTTTCCATCATGAAAGCCCCCTACAAACAGATATCTTCTCTGATAGTCTGTAGTAACAGCGCATCCTCTCATCCCGTCTATATCGGCCTGATTGATCTTTTTTATCATACCGTCTGACTCGATCGAGAAGGAGGCTACTCCCTCATCCTCTATCGAATACAGGAATTTCCCGTCTGATGAGGCGCAGAGATCAGAGGCATTGTTTATAGGGGCAACGCCCTTCTCTGTAAAGACTCCTGTATCAGGATCGATGTCATAAACATAGATCCCTATGCTGTTCTCATGTGTGTAGGTACCTACATAAGCTACATATTTTTCTTTACTCATATCTAATCCGCCAGTTCCTTTCGTCTCAGAAGGTCCCCGACCTGCGCCACAGGAGGCACTGGAAAATAGATTGTCTCCTTAGGATGTGGCGCCGATTCCACAGGCTCCCTGTCCGAGTTAAAAAGTTTATCGATTCTTACAGGTATATTATCCCCGTTTGGCTTCATAATTTCAATAGTTTCACCTACTGAGAATTTATTTTTTTGAGAAATCCTGGCCAGTCCGTCACATATCTCCTCTATCTCGCCAATATAGGTGGCTCCCTTCTCATATGTATTGCTGTCATAGATCTGGGCCTCATCCTTTGGCTTGCCATAGAAAAAGCCTGTGGAAAACGGCCTGTAGGTGCACTCTCTTATCTCCTGCTCATATAAGGGCTTCTTGCTCTGATACTTATCGACCGACACCGAGAGGTCATCAAGCGCCATCCTGTAGGCCCTTACAACGGTAGCGACATAGAGATCGGTCTTCATCCTGCCCTCAATCTTTAGAGAATCAACCCCTGCATTGCAAAGATCATCCAGGTGTCCGACCATATTAAGGTCCTTTGAATTAAAGATATAGGTGCCTCTGTCATTTTCCTCCACAGGGAGATATTCTCCAGGTCTCGTCTGCTCAACTACTCCGTACTGCCAGCGGCATGGATGGGTGCATTCTCCCTGATTGGCATCACGTCCGGTGAAATAATTCGACAGCAGGCATCTGCCTGAATACGAGATGCACATTGCTCCGTGTACGAATATCTCCATTTCCAGATCATCCGGTATATGCCTTCTGATATCAGCTATCTCCTCAAGAGAAAGCTCCCTTGCGCCTACCACACGCTTTGCTCCCAGGCTGTGCCAGAACTTAAATATCTCGTAGTTTGTATTATTGGCCTGGGTTGAGATATGCAGATCGGTCCTTTTATTATCGATTATCTCCTTAGCCATCTGGAAGATGCCGGGATCTGCTATAAGCAGGCCATCAGGACCTATATCATTTAATTCCTTAAGATAGGCCCTGACCCCCGCAAGATCTCTGTCATGAGCAAAGATATTTACGGTGACGTATACCTTTTTTCCTTGCTTATGAGCAAAGGCAATGCCAGCCCTTATCTCTTCATTTGTGAAATTATCTGCTCCGGCCCTAAGGCCAAAGCTTTCGCCTCCCAGATAAACAGCATCCGCCCCATAGCGTATAGCGGTCTTTAGTACTGAAAGGTTTGCTGCTGGGGCAAGTAGCTCCGGAATTTTCATATAAGACTCCTGTTCAACTGATACTATTTCCCTGATATACTGAAAGAGCAAGTCCGTCTCCGACAGGAAGAAGAGTCGAGAAGAGGGCCTGATCCTCCATCACAAGCCTCAAGTACTCCCTTATTCTCTTATGGATGGTCCTATCCCTTCTGCAGAGGGCTTCCTTTGGCTCCAATATCCTGCCCTCCTGGAGAATATTGTCAGCGACTATAAGGGCGCCATCAGACAGATGCGGCCTTATAAGCTTCAGATAGTCTGGATACTGCGCCTTTGCAGCATCTATAAAAACAAAATCAAAGGAGCCTTCTATAGTAAGAAGGATCTCCTTTGCATCGCCGCATCTGAGGCTAATAGGCGCATTTGATCTGCTGAAATTCTCCTTTGCCTGTCTGATCCTCGGTTCGTAATTCTCTATTGTGACAAGCTCCTTTAAGGCTGTGTCAAATTGAGCCATCAGAAGAGCTGAAAAGCCTACCGCTGTACCGATCTCAAGGATGCGCTCCGGCCTCTTCTCCTGCATCAAAAGAGCCATAAGCCTCTGTGTATCGTCCCTTATTATAGGGACATGATCTAAAAGAGCCTTGTTCCTGATCAGAAGAAGCTCCTCAGGAAGAATCACAGGAAAGCTTCCGATAAAGCCTTTGAACCTGTCGTAATCAGTAAATATCATACTTCCTGAATCACAGGAAGGATCATAGGATTTCTCTGAGTCTCCTTCCAGATAAAATCTGAGAGTGCGATCTTGACCTCTGTCTTGATCTTGCTCCAGTCCCTGACCCTTGAGTCACTGAGCTCTTGAAGTCTGTTCGCTACTACAGCCCTTGACTGTTCCATAAGATCCTCTGACTCCTTTACATAGACGAATCCGCGTGAAACTATATCAGGTCCTGAAACAATCTCGCCGCTTGACTTCTCTATGGCCATTACTATGATAATGATACCGTCCTGAGCCAGATGCTGCCTGTCGCGAAGCACTATGCTTCCTACGTCCCCGACTCCGAGTCCGTCTACAAAGACTGTGCCTGTGCGGACATGTCCGGTGACATTTGCCCGTCCCTTTTCATCAAACTCCAGTATATCACCAGATGCGAGGATCTTTATATGCTCTGTATCATAGCCCAGTGATCTGGCTATTCTTTCCTGAGCCTTCAGATGCTTGTATTCGCCGTGTACTGGTATCGAATACTTAGGCTTCACAAGCGAATAGATGAGCTTTATCTCTTCCTGACAGGCATGTCCTGAGACATGGACATCCTGGAAGATGACATTGGCTCCCTTACGATAGAGCTCGTTTATGATATTCGATACATCCTTCTCATTTCCCGGAATAGGATGTGATGAAAAGATGATCGTATCTCCGGGCTTTATGGCCACCTTCTTATGGGTGCCGTTTGCCATACGGGAAAGCGCTGCCATCGATTCTCCCTGGCTTCCTGTGGTGATTAGAACAGTCCTGTTGTCAGGATAGTTTTTAAGCTGATCGGTAGATATCAGCGTATTGTCCGGTATACTTATATATCCGAGTTTCTGAGCAATGGATATGATGGTCACCATGCTCCTTCCCTCGACAACAACCTTCCGGCCATATTTGTATGCGGTATTTATTATCTGCTGTACCCTGTCCACATTGGAGGCGAAGGTGGCTATTATTATTCTGGAATCCTTGTTCTCTGCGAAGATATCGTTGAACTTGACTCCAACCGTGCTCTCAGACTCTGTAAAGCCCGGTCTCTCAGCATTGGTGGAATCACACATCAGACCAAGCACACCCTTCTTGCCGATCTCAGCAAATCTCTGAAGATCGATCGCGTCACCAAAAACAGGAGTATAGTCGACCTTGAAATCCCCTGTATGCATTATCACTCCGACCGGAGTATAGATGGCGAGGGCTGCAGAATCCTGTATGCTATGGTTTGTCTTTATGAATTCGACCCGGAACGGCCCTGCGTTTATAGTCTGTCCGTATTTCACAGTCTTCCTGTGGGTACGGTTTAAGTATCCGATCTCGGAAAGCTTATGGTCTATAAGCCCCATAGTAAGCCTTGTGGCATAGATCGGTACATTGATCTCCTTTATCACATAAGGGATCGCTCCTATATGGTCCTCATGACCATGAGTTATGAAAAATCCCTTTACCCTTTCCTTATTCTCTACCAGATAGCTTATATCAGGGATGCACATATCGATCCCTAACATATCATCCTCAGGAAAGGCCAGCCCGCAGTCGACAACTATTATAGTGTCCCTGTATTCGAAGGCTGTCATATTCATCCCTATCTGTTCCAACCCGCCAAGGGGTATTATCTTTAAATGTGATTTCCTCTGTCCTTTCAAAAAATCTCCTTAAAACTCTATATCTGTATCATCAAGTTCCTCAGAAAAAACCTTGTAAACTGCCCTGAGGACAGTCTCATCCTCTACCGCTTCGTATGAGACATTTTCCCCATCGTCTGCTGTCTTCTTCAAAATGAAGCATTCTGCCTCCTCCGCATCAGGATCAGAATCGCTGACAAGAAGATAACATACCTGGTTTATCACGGTTTCATCCAATATATAAAAATCCTGGTTTTCACCAGTGTTTTCATCTGTGAAGGTTATTTTTTCCATTATCCAAATAAGTCTGCAAAATAAGCGCAGCTGCAGTCTCGTCCACCTTTTCCTTGATCTTCTCATGGCTTTTAAAGCCGGCGGCCTTCATAGACTGTTCTGCGATCACTGTTGTAAATCTTTCGTCCTGGTAATATACCGGTATCCCGGTCTTAGTAGTAAGAATTGTCCCGAATTCGCGGGTAGCTTGACACCTTTCCCCTTCTATCCCGTCAAGTCCTATAGGCAGTCCTATCACAAAAAGCGACACGGAATATTTCTCTACAAGTTCCCTAATGGCTGCTATAGTAGTACGGAGCTTGGTAGGACGTGCTCTCCTTATAGTAAGAAGCGACTGTGCAGTAATATAGAGCGGATCTGATACAGCCACTCCGACTGTCCTGCTGCCGTAGTCAAGTCCAAGTATCCTGCCCTCCATCAGCTCTCCCAGGCCTTGCGGTCGATATATTCACGAAGAAGTTCCTCAACGAGCTCATCTCTCTCGACCTTCATGATAAGGCTTCTGGCATTATTATGACTTGTGATGAATGTCGGATCTCCTGACATTATGTATCCGACTATCTGGTTTACAGGATTATATCCCTTCTCTGACAGGGCCTTGTATACGAGATGTATGATCTCCTTAACCGTTATGGAATTGTCGCTCTGCACCTTGAAATACTGTGTCTGACTAAGGTCTTTCATAATACGTCTCCTTGCTGCGTTACTCACGATTTCCATGAAGCTGATCTTACAGTTTCACGAACAATTCAAACTTTTATTTATGATACTACAAACATCTTAACTTTTCAAGTGCATATATCCGCTGTCTATTTCCCCGAGCTGCCCCGAAACAAACCTGCCTGACATATCCTGATCCGATTCGTACAGTACCCTTATATATTCAGGCGTATATCCGGTCCACATCTCCCTTCCGTTTACCATCTCCCTTTCCTCGAGAAGGGCGATTGCATCCTTTCCTATATGCCGGCTCAGATAGTCCTGCTTAAGCCCTGCTGCCACATGGCGCAGCACCTCCGACCTTTCTGCCTTGATCCGCTTTGACAGCTGTCCTGTCATCCTCTCTGCCCTTGTCCCCTGACGGACAGAATATGGAAAGACATGGATCTCATAGAAGGCTGCCTTTTTTGCAAACTCAAGTGACTCATGAAACTCCTGTTCAGTTTCTCCCGGAAAGCCACAGATCATATCGCATGTTATGGCCGGATCATCAAAATACTTCCTCAGATATCCTACTGACTCAAGGAATTCATCCGTGCTGTAGCTTCTATTCATTCTTTTAAGGACTGTATCGGATCCGCTCTGCAGTGACATATGAAAATGAGGACACATAAGGGGAATAGCCGACAGTCTCCTTGCAAAATCCTCTGTCACGGCTGATGGCTCAAGTGAGCCAAGCCTTATCCTCTTTACTCCATCCACCTGACTTATCATTTCAATGAGATCTACCAGTCCACAGGAGCCGTATGAATAGCTTGTAAGCCTTATTCCTGTAAGGACAAACTCTCTGAAGCCCTCCTTTACAAGCTCCCCAATCTCCTCTATCACCTTTTGTGGATCCCGGCTCCTCTCCCTTCCTCTTGCGTATGGGATGATACAGTAGGAGCAGAACTGATTGCAGCCGTCACATACCTTTACAAAAGCTCTTGTATGGTCCTCCTTTTCTGAAGGGCCATTCTCCTCGTATTCAAACACTCCTTTATTTATATCCGGCACACAGATTTCCCTGGCATCAGGATCATTTCTTCTCTTTTCCAGAAGCTTTTCTATCTCCTCGAGGAGATGGCTCTTCTGATTGTTTCCAAGTATCAGATCTGCTACTCCCTCCCTTATCAGGACATCCTTACCGGTATTGGCATAACATCCGCAGGCTACGACTATGGCCCGGGGATTCCTTGTCCTTGCCCTGCTTATCATCTGTCTCGACTTCTGGTCTGCTACCCTGGTCACTGTACAGGTATTTATCACATAGACATCCGCCTTTTCTGTAAATGGCACTATCCTGTATCCGGCCCTTCTTAAGGATTCCTCCATACCCTCCAGCTCATATGCATTTACCTTACAACCAAGATTATGAAAGGCTGCTGTCCTGTTTTCCAAAATAATCTTCTCCTGTACAAAAACAAAGCTCCCTCTAATACGAGGGAGCCTCTTCTGATCTGCGTGCTAAAGTCTACTGCTCAATGATATAAGGCTTTAATGCCTCGATGATATCAGCATCATTGTCTGCGTGGATAGTAAGATCGATCGGGCTTGAAAGATCAAGGGAAAAGATCCCCATGATCGACTTGGCATCGATCACATATCTTCCAGAGATCAGATCGAAATCGCTGTCGAACTGGCTTATCGTGTTGACAAAGCTTTTTACCTTATCTATTGAGTTAAGAGAAATCTTCACTGTCTTCATGTATTTCCTCCTGTAAAAAACCTGAACATCTCTCCCTTTACCCCTTTATGTTAAAGCAAGCGAGAGAAAAAGTCAATCACTTATTGCAACAATAGAAACCCATTCTCCCTTATGGTTTATCTCTTTGATCTTGAAGCCATTCTCCTTCAAAGCATCCGTCACCTCATCCTCCTTGAAATCGATTATACCCGAGGTAAGGAGGATACCCTGATCCGCTATTGCCTGCTTTATCGACGGAAGCATCCTTATTATTATATCGGCAAGGATATTTGCGCATACCAGGCTGTATCCGCCTCCTACCTGCTGCTGCAGCTTTCTGTCACATGATATGTCCCCTATAAAAAGATGCATGTTGCAAGGATCTATATCGTTTCTTTTGAAATTCTCCTCTACAGCCTCCCTTGTAGCTGGATCTATATCTGTAGCAGTGACCTCTGCTGCCCCCTCACGAAGGGCTATTATGGAAAGGATACCGCTTCCGGTTCCAAGGTCAAGAACCCTTTCGCCCTTATGGATATACCCTGGCAGCTCCTCGATAATAAGCCTGGTGCTCTCATGCTTTCCTGTCCCAAAGGTGATACCCGGATCCATCCTTATGATATGCTTACTGTCCAGGTCAGGCCTCTCCTCCTCCCAGCTTGGGACTATAGTATAGTCACCTACGCTGAAGGTATGGAAGAACTCCTTCCACTTATCTCTCCAGTCTCTTTCATCTGTATATGAGATATCAATCGTAGCATTTCCTATGTCAGCCGTCTGCCTGAGCTGGTCAAGAGAGAACCTTATATCCTCTATAAGCCTTCCATAGTCACTGCCTTCTTCCACATAGAAAAAGATCTGGCTCTCACCATTATCCTCTCCCATATCGGGTACAAGCTCCTTATAGCCCTCTCCCTCGAGAGGAGTCACTGCTGCCTTATCGCTTATCTCTATATTGGTGATCCCATGATCGTAGAGAAGGGCAGAAACCAGGTCCTCTGCCTCCTCTCTTGTATTGATAGTAAACCTTATCCAGCGCATAACATCTCCTTATCAGTATCTGCGGTAGCGCAGAAGGACCGGTATTATCTGATGCATTACCTCAGAGGCGTATTCGACCTCCTCTGTCGTATTATATATAGAAAATGAAAACCTCACAGTCGACTCAAGCAGACTGTCCTTAAGTCCTATCGCCTTAAGAGTCCTTGAAATAGAAGGACGGTTTGATGAACAGGCGCTTCCAGCCGATACATAGACACCCTTGTCCTCAAGCGCATGGAGCAGGACCTCTGCCCTTATCCCCTCCACACTGACAGAGAGGATCTGTGGAGCGGATTCATCTGTAAGCAGTGAATTAAAGCTCACCTCTTCTATATCAGAAAGAAGCTCTGCCATTCTTTTTTTAAGGTCTGCTAAATGCCTTCTGTGTCCCTCAGTGTCAGAAAACATCTCCTTTACAGCGACTCCCAGGCCAGCTATGGCCGGCACATTTTCTGTACCGCTCCTGTAGCCACTCTCCTGTCCACCTCCATAGATTACAGGAGCAAGCTTTACCTTGTCTCTTTTGTATAAAAAGCCGCTTCCCTTTGGTCCATGTATCTTATGACCGCTTACTGAGAGAAGATCTATTCCCATCTTCCCCGGGAAAAGAGGAACCTTTCCATATGACTGGATTGCATCAACAAAGAAAAGCGCCTTAGGACACCTCTCATGTATTATCTCAGCTGACTTCTCAACCGGCATTACAGAGCCTATCTCATTATTGACATGCATCATGGCGACAAGAGCTGTATCGTCTCTTAATGCATCCCTTAGGTCATCAGTGCTTATCACTCCATTACTGTCTGTAGGGAGATAGGTAACCTCGTATCCTTCTTCCTCGAGCTCCTTCATAGGCATATATACAGCAGCATGCTCCACGGCAGTAGTAATTATATGCCTGCCTGCCCTCCTGTTGGCCTTAAGGCAACCAAAGATAGCCAGATTGTTGCTCTCTGATCCTCCTGATGTAAAGATTATCTCTTTTGGTGTGCATTTAAGGGATTTCGCTATTATCTCACGGCTTTCTCTTATATAGCCCTCTGCCTTCATTCCCTTGCCATGCAGCGATGAGGGATTTCCATAATCATCAAGAAGGACCTGTCTCATCTTTTCGAAAGCCCCCTCGGAGCATCTAGTCGTTGCAGAATTATCAAAATAACATTCCATTTATTTCACCAGTATAGTCTCTGTAGATTCATATGCTTTTTCAAGCAGATCATCTATCACATCATCAAGATGGGTCTCTGACTTTTCTATTACATCAAGCCTTGGCTTTGTAACAGGATGCTTTGCCACAAAGATAGTACAGCAGTCCTCATATGGAAGGATTGATGTATCATAGGTTCCGATCTTTTCAGATATATCTATGATATCCTGCTTGTCAAAGCCTATAAGAGGGCGGAATACAGGAAGCGAGGCTGCATGGTCAGTAACATAAAGTGACTGCATGGTCTGGGAAGCCACCTGTCCTAAGCTTTCTCCTGTGATAAGAGCCATATCACCGTCTAAGCCAGCGAAATGCTCTGCTATAGTCATCATGTATCTTCGCATTATAATAGTAAGCTCATCATGAGGACATTTCTGATAGATTGCCATCTGTATATCGGTAAAGTTTACTACATGAAGCTTTATCGGCCCTGTATATCTTGAAAGTATCCTTGCCAGATCCACTACCTTCTGCTTTGCGCGTTCTGATGTATATGGAGGCGCATGGAAATATGTAGCATCTATAGTCACTCCACGGCGGGCTATCATATATCCGGCGACAGGAGAATCTATTCCTCCTGAAAGAAGCAGCATTGCCTTTCCAGCTGTACCTACAGGCATTCCACCGACTCCCTTGTGGTAGAAAATATGGAAATTGATCCTCTCCCTTATCTCCACCTCTACCAGATAATCCGGATTATGCACATCAACAGAGGAAGCAGGAAAAGCATCCAGTATCCTTCCTCCGAGCTCCCTGTTTATCTCCATAGAGTTGAAAGGATAGTTCTTCCTCGCCCGTCTTGCCTCGACCTTGAAGCTAAACGGCTTATCCTTAAGCTCTTCCTTAAGGTAGCAAATGATCTGGTCTGATAGATCATCAAATCCGGTATCCTCTGTCATAATGCATGGACAAATCCAGATGACCCCGAAAACCTTTGAAAGAGCATCTATGACCTCATCCTGATCAAAGCCCTCTCCCTCTACAAAGATCCTTCCCTGAGGTCTTGTGACCTTAAAGCTTCCGTCTATCTTACTCAAGGCCTCTTCGATACGCTTTACAAGGGTCTCCTCAAAGTAATGGCGATTTTTCCCTTTTAGGCCTATCTCTCCATACTTGACTAAGAATGCTTTTTCCATTTATTCAAACCTTTCGTCGATCACTCTTTTTGACTTTTTCTCAGACCGTGGCAGGACTCCGATTTCTACGACTTTGACTATAGGAGTAAAGCCTATCCTAGTCCTTACCGCCTCGCTTACAGCCTCTGACATCTTGTTGAAGTCGACCATGCCACTCACTGCCTCTACATAGATCCTCATGGTATCCTTGCCGTCAAGATGAGATATCCTGATCTGATATTCGCTTGAGAGCTGGTCAAAATCTGCAAGGATCTCCTCTATCTGCTTAGGGAATACATTGACTCCCTTTATCTTCATCATATCATCGGATCTGCCCATTATGGTATCGATACGAGGATACCTGCTTCCACAAGCACACTCTCCAGGAATTATCCGTGAGATATCATGGGTCCTGAATCTGATAAGAGGTGCTCCTTCCTTTACAAGAGTAGTGATTACTATCTCTCCCCAGCTGCCGTCAGGCAGGTTCTTGCCTGTAGCCGGATCTATGATCTCCAGATAGATATAATCATCCCAGTAATGCATTCCGCACTCATATTTGCAGCTGATACCGATTCCCGGTCCGTATATCTCGGTCAGGCCGTATATATCGTATATCTCAATGCCCAGCTCTCCTCTGATACGGTTCCTCATCTTTTCTCCCCATCTCTCTGATCCTATGATGCCCTTCCTCAGATATATATTCTGAGCCAGATCCTCTTTCTCTATCTCCTCGGCTAGAAGCAGGGCATAGGATGATGTGGAGCAAAGAACCGTAGTCTTCATATCCTGCATGAACTGGAGCTGCTTTCTGGTATTGCCGGGGC
Organism: Candidatus Weimeria sp. HCP3S3_B5; assembly: GCF_052064335.1. Taxonomy (NCBI): domain Bacteria; kingdom Bacillati; phylum Bacillota; class Clostridia; order Lachnospirales; family Lachnospiraceae; genus Candidatus Weimeria; species Candidatus Weimeria sp. HCP3S3_B5. Next base: position 224,294 of record NZ_JBQHVU010000001.1, read on the forward strand.
CCATAGGGACAGCCATGGCTCCCAGTCTCTCACAGCCAGCCTGAAAGCCTATCCCGGCAGTCCACAGACCATAGCCCGGAGTGATCTGGACTCTGTCCTTTTCTGTAACTCCAGCCATCTGATAGCATCTTTTGAACATTTCTGCCCAGTCATCCACATCCTTTTTTGTATAAGGGATGATGACCGGAGTACCCGTTGTACCGCTTGAGGAATGGATACGGACTATCTTCTCCTCAGGCACAGTCATAAGTCCCAGAGGATAAGCCTCTCTCAGATCCTGCTTCTGGGAAAATGGAAGAGCTAAAAACTCTTCAACCGACTTCACCTCTTTTATACCTGCTTCTCTTAATTTTTTTCCATAAAAATTATCAGAGCTTTCCAGGCGCTTTACCTGGTCATTTACCATTGCAAGCTGTGTCTCATTTATTTCCATAATTTAATGCCCTCTCGTTTATCTCCCAGAGCTTCTCCGGAAGCCTTTCATGTAATGCCAGAACTATATCCTCTGCCGAAAGACCAAGCTCGCCTGATGCAAGCGCAGCTCCTAGCAGAAGGACATTCAAAACCTTTGAACTGCCTATTTCAGAAAGAGCCCTGTCTGTATCTATTACAGTAAGATTTCTTACCTCTTTCCTGAGATAGTCTATATGAGCGGCCGGGTCATAGGATGACATACCTATCAGGGCCGAAACCGGCTCAACAGGCCTGCTGCTAACCACGCAGGCACCTTCCTTCTTCAGAAAAGGAAGCTGTCTTACAGCTTCACCCGGCTCGAAGGCGATTAGCAGATCAGCCTGTCCTCTTCCTATTAGAGGCCCGTTTATGTCATCGCCTATCTTTATATCGGAGAAAACGCTTCCTCCTCTCTGTGCCATTCCTATTGTCTCAGCTGTCTCGACCTTCATACCGCGCTTCATTGCTGCGGCCGATATCAGCTTGCTGGCAAGTATCGTTCCCTGACCGCCTACTCCGGCAAGTACTATGTTCTTACTCATTATGTCCACCTCCGCTTATCGCGCCTACAGGACAGATCGCCTCGCAGAGAGCACAGCCCGTGCAGAGTGAAGGATCAATAAATGCCTTTGTATCCTTTATTATAAGAGCCGGGCAGCCTGCCTCATTTATACATTTCCTGCAGCCTATGCACTTGTCTGCATCAACAGACGATTTTGGGGATGTCGGCTTGAATCTGACTATACATGGAGATTTAAAAATTATGGCCTTTACTCCCTTTTCAGAAGCAACTCTTCTTACTGTCTCGACTGCCTGATCAAAGCAGAGAGGATCAGCTGTTACCACCGTCGTAAGTCCTATAGCCTTTAATACCCTTTCAATGCTTACCTTCTCTACCACATCTCCCATAAGTGTCTGTCCGGTTCCCGGATGCGGCTGGTGTCCGGTCATGGCTGTCGTCGAATTGTCAAGGACAATAAGTGTCATATCAGCCTGGTTATAGAATGCGTTTATGACGCCTGTTATGCCTGAGGCAAAAAAGGTCGAATCACCCACGAAGGCAAAGGTCCTTGTTTCCGGATCCACTCGGTTTATGCCCTGGGCCATATTGATACCGGCTCCCATGCAAAGGCAGGTGTCTGTCATATCAAGAGGATGGGCATTGCCTAAAGTATAGCAACCTATGTCTCCACAGTAGGCGCACTTCTGTCCCTCCATTGCCTTCTTTACAGCAAGGAAGCTTGCTCTGTGAGGACAGCCGGCACAGAGCACCGGAGGTCGCACAGGAAGGTCAGGCGGTGCTACAGGCTCTGATGCAGCCGTAAGACCAATACCGGTAAATCCAGAAACAGCCTCCTTTACAGAATCCACACTGTTCTCACCGGACCTTGCTATATCCCCTGTCAGCTTGCCACGGATCCTTACATTCAGATGATACTTACCGCATACATGGATAAGTGCACGCTCGATTACAGGATCAAGCTCCTCTATGCAAAGGACCTCATCCTTATCCTTAAGGAAACTTACAGCAAGCTCCTCCGGGAAAGGGAATGGAGTTGCAACCCTGAGGATCTCAGGACATGCATTGCCAGAAAGCGCATCTAATGTATAAGAATAGCTTATGCCGTTAGTCGCTATGGCTTTTCTTCCGTCATATCCGTCTGCTGGCCTTATGAAATTCCTGCTGTATCGAGAGAATTCCTTTGAAAGCTCTTCATTTCTCTTCTCTATAAGAGCATGATTCTTGAAGGAAAGCCTTGGAAATATAACCCATCTGGATGGATCCTTCTCATATCCTGCCGGAGAATTATTCTTATATTCTTCCTGATCAGCTATCTCTATAGACTCATATCCATGGTCTATCCTTGTAGTAGGTCGAAGGATCACAGGAGTCTTATATCTCTCTGACAGCTCGAAGGCCTCCTGAACCATATGATAGGCCTCGCTTACCGATGATGGATCCAGCACAGGGACCTTTGAATACATTCCAAATGTCCTGGTATCCTGCTCAGTCTGACTTGATATGGGACCAGGATCATCAGCAACGACTAAGACCAGTCCTCCCTCGACTCCTATATACTCAAGACTCATAAGAGGATCAGATGCGACATTTAATCCGACCTGCTTCATGGTCACGAGGCAGCGGGCTCCTGATATGGATGCGCCTGCTGCCATCTCAAGACCTGCCTTTTCATTAACAGACCATTCGACATATACGTCTGTCGTCCTTCTCTTTGCGATCGTTTCAAGGATCTCAGTAGACGGAGTCCCGGGATAGCCTGCTGTCACATTGACACCTGCGGCCAGAGCTCCAAGAGCTATGGCCTCATTTCCCATTAGAAATTCCTTATGCATACATACCTTTCCATTACTAAATCTTATAATTTTATTATACCGAACGCATTAGCGACTGCCGAGATCAGTATGATCAGGCAGAATAGCGGACAGATATACTTTATCATAAAACAGAAAATCTTTTTCCTTACGAACCTGGCGCCTCCCAGAGTAACCTCCCTGGTGAGGGCCTCTGATCCTATCTCCCTTGTCACAAGAAAGCAGGTGGCTATAGCTGCAAGTGGCATCATCACTGAGTTAGTAATGAAATCAAAGAAGTCAAGGAACTGCATACCTATTATCTTAACTCCACTAAGAGGTCCGTATCCAAGCGCCGACAGAGTCCCAAGCAGAAGCATGACTGCTCCGGCTATGGCCGATGCCTTTCGTCTTGAAAAGGAAAGCTCATCCTCCAGCGTTGAAACTGCCGACTCCATCAGTGCAATAGATGATGTAAGCGCTGCGACAAGCACCAGCATGAAAAACATCAGGCCGAATATCCTTCCTGCCGGGAATGAGGCAAAGGTCTTCGGCATAGTGATAAACATAAGAGACGGCCCTGCATCAAGGCTCTTTCCTGCATCCTTGCCTGAAAAGGCGAATACGGCAGGAATGATCATAAGTCCGGCAAGGAATGCTATTATAGTATCAAATACCTCTACCTGATCTGTGCTCTCCTCGATAGATACCTGCTTTTTCATATAGCTTCCGAAGGTGATAAGGATCCCCATGGCTATAGACAGCGAATAAAACATCTGCTGCATGGCTGTGACTACAGTCATCCATGAAAATCTGTTAAGGCTTGGGACAAGCAGATACTTAATGCCCTCTCCGGCTCCTGGTCTTGTCATAGTATAGACACATATGATCACCGCAAGGGCAATAAGGACCGGCATCAGTATCTTGGAAATTCTCTCGATTCCTCCCTGCACTCCCATATATACTATCACAGTAGTAACAAGAGCAAAAACTATAAACCAGCCTTCAGGTGAGGCCGTAGAAATAAAGGAGGCAAAATACCCCTTCTCCGCCATCCTCGCCGCCGGCCTGGTGATATAGTCGAAGGTATACTTCATAACCCAGCCGCCTATCACCGAATAATAGGGAACTATAAGCATTGGTACTATAGCGTTTATCCAGCCGCCTATCCTGTATATCCTCTTGTCAGAGAAGTGTCTGAATGCTCCTACCGGGCTCTTCTGGCTCATGCGCCCTATAGAGGTCTCGGCCATAATCATTGTGTAACCAAATGTGGCCGCGAGCAGGATATAGATGATCAGATAGGTACCGCCTCCGTACTTGGCACAGAGATAGGGAAATCTCCAGATATTTCCGAGGCCGACCGCGGCTCCTGCTGCTGAGAGTACAAAGCCAAGCTTTCCAGAAAAACTGGCTCTTTTTTTCATATTGTTATCCTTCTTTCCTCTTGGATTTTTTAACCTGTAAATTATAACATAACAGTCCTGGGTTTGCACTAGATTATTAGCACCCAGAGATCCTCGCTGCTTTTCTCTATTCTCTGCTTCCTGATAAAGCCAAGTTTTTTAGCAAGAGCAACCGAGGCCACATTTTCCTCTGCTATCCTTGCAAAGAAATGTGAATGTCCCTTAGCCTCAGCAAGACCTAAGACTGCCTCTGTGATCTCATATCCTATTCCCTGCCTCCACATATCCGGAGAGAGCAGATAGCCAAGCTCAAGCCATTCTGCCCCGTCATCGCTCCCCGGAAGAGCCTTATACTCCAGTCCGCATCTGCCTATCAGAGCGCCCGTAGCCTTCAGGAATACATTCCACATTCCGAAATCATAGAATCTGTATATATTGTCGAAGTAATCCTGCTCATAGGCTTTTTCCTTTAAGAAAGGAAAAAGAGGCTCCACATAATCAGTAACTCCAGGCATCTGATAGAGATGAAAAAGGGCATATATATCCTTCTCAGGGTCAAGCTGCCTTATAAGAGTACGGTCTGTCTCAAGTATCTCCTTTGGAATACGGTAAGAGAGGTCATGGACCTCCTTTATATATTCCTGATCTGCTGCAGAGAGGTCTGTGATTATAAATCCAGCGGAGAGCCTTATTGCGTCATGCTCATATCCTATGACTGCTATCCGCTTATCTGCCGCCCTGTCTATCTCATCCTGTGAATCAGTGATGATCACCGGGCGCGGTGCCATATAAACCCTTTTATACATTAGCTGCGTCGTAGCCCAGCTTAAGGCAGCCCATGATTCCCTGATCGTCGTTTAAGCTTGCAGGGACTATATAATGATCCATATCATCTATCCGGCTGTTCTTGATATATCCATTAAGAAGCTCGCTCGTCTTTTCTCTGATAAGTGGAAAGAGCTGCTTCTGATGCATTACTCCACCTCCTAATATTATGATCTTTGGAGACAGCATCACTGTAGTAGTCACCATGCACTGAGCCAGATAGTAGCTCTCAAGATCCCAGACCCTGATGTCATCACCAAGCTCTGCTGCCTTTTTGCCCCAGCGCTTCTCAATGGCCGGTCCTGCTGCCAGTCCCTCCAGACAGCCCTTATGGAATGGACATACACCGTCCGGAAGCGGATCATCTTCTCTTACCCTAAGCAGCATATGGCCTGCTTCAGGATGCATGGCTCCATGAACAAGCTTTCCTCCGCTCATGACTCCGGCTCCGACTCCTGTACCTATAGTATAGTAGACCGCATCGCCAAGTCCCTTTGCCTGTCCATATGTGACCTCACCCAACAGGGATCCGTTCACATCGGTATCGAATCCGACCTTTACACCCAGTCCCCTGCTGAAATAGCCGACTATATCTGTATCCGCCCAGGCCCTCTTTGGTGTGGTAGTGATATATCCGTAGCTTGAAGAATCCTTATCGAGATCAACTGGCCCGAAGCAGGCTATACCCAGAGCCTCTATTTCCTTATCCTTAAAATATGCCAGAAGCTCTGGCAGAGTAGTCTCTGGATCTATAGTAGGAAATGATTTCTGCTCCTTAATCCTTCCACTCTCGTCTCCTATAGCGCATACCATCTTTGTGCCGCCGGCCTCAAGCGCTCCTATCCTCATCTGTCTTCCTCCTGTCCTATCAATAAAATACCGAATTTTCCAGATGTGCTCCCCCTATCCTTCCCATATCTCCCCTCTGTCACGAAAAACTATCAGCTCACATTTTATATCAGAACATACATTTTTTCAACCGCCAATAGATATCCATTATTATACCCTTTACCCTTCATACTGATCTTTCTATGCGTCCGCTCCCTGATATCCCCCCAAAAAAGCCTCTAATCAGGGCATTCTCATATAATGAGAGTGACATAAAACACCTGTCAGATCTGAAAGATTCTATAAAAAAAGGAAATGCAGACAGAGAAATGTCAAGGGAATTTGAGATAGCTGTTTCTTCCAGCGGAAGCGAGGATAAATACTGGGATCAGGCATTTAAGTCATACAAAAAGATCATACCTGTCGAGAAAATGAATGCCGATATCGAAAGGAAATATCTAAGGAATAATTCTATGTCTGATGGTGAGGATTTCAACACCTACTATCAGGAGTTCAAAAATAAGCTTGTCATATCAGAGCATTATAAAAAGATAAGACCGATCAGCTTCCTGAAAAATAAGTAAGAGAAAACCCCTGCCGTATGGCAGGGGCCTTTTATCAGAAATCTATATCTGTATCATAGTAGCAGGCCTTTAAGACCTTCTCCATCTCCTCCTGTGAAGGAGTACGTGGATTTGAGCCTGTGCAGGCGTCAAGGATGGCGTTTGCCGCAATATCATGTACCCTTTCAAGGAAGATATCCTCAGGTACGAAGCCCTGCTCAACAGGATAGCTGTCCGGGCCATAATTCTTTATGCAGTGAGGAATATTCATCTGATCATTCATACCGCGCAGATACCTGATGATACCCTCTATCTTTTCATCATCATTTGCTCCGTCGATATGCATATAGTCAGCGATCTGGCCATATCTCTCCTTAGCTCTCTTATCCCTTGCATTGAAGGCTATGACCTTTGGCAGATACATGGCATTAGCTGCTCCATGGATGATATGGGCTCCCTGGTCAGCAAAGGCAGCTCCAGTCTTGTGTGCAAGCGAATGAACGATTCCTAAGAGTCCTGACGAGAATGCAATACCTGCAAGACACTGTGCCGAATGCATGGTATCTCTTGCTGTCATATCCTCATTATATGAATCGATAAGATTTGCCTGGATAAGCTCTATGGCATGGATAGCTGGAGCATCGGTAAAGTCGCTTGCTGCTGTACTTACATATGCCTCAATAGCATGAGTGAGTGCATCCATTCCTGTGTGAGCCACAAGCTTCTTAGGCATTGTATGTGCAAGCTCAGGGTCAACTATAGCTACATCCGGAGTGATCTCAAAATCAGCTATAGGATACTTGATACCCTTCTCGTAATCTGTGATTATAGAAAATGCTGTAACCTCTGTCGCTGTACCCGAGGTGGATGATACAGCACAGAACCTTGCCTTGCGGCGAAGCTTCGGGAGTCCGAACACCTTGCACATATCCTCGAAGGTGGTATCCGGATACTCGTACTTTATCCACATGGCCTTGGCTGCATCGATAGGGCTTCCTCCACCGATAGCAACTATCCAGTCTGGCTGAAACTCCTCCATAATAGCGGCACCCTTCATTACAGTGTCAACAGAAGGGTCTGATTCTATCCCCTCTATAAGTCTTGTCTCCATTCCAGCCTGATGGAGATAATCCTCTGCCTTCTGAAGGAAGCCGAATCTCTTCATAGAGCCTCCGCCGACGCAGATTATAGCTCTCTTTCCTTCAAGAAGCTTAAGAGCCTCCAGGGCTCCATTTCCATGATAAATGTCTCTTGGGTTTGTAAATCTCTGCATAAGTTTCCTCCTTATACACACTAAAAACGCAGCAGGCTCCTGCTGCCTTGCCGTTAAGCAACCCTTTCCTTTCAGTTCGATTCTATCATAAATTACAAGGAAAATCCACTAGGCATTTTTGCTGCTTTCAGCCAGGAATTTTACTGTTTACACATCATTTTATCACCCAGATTTCAGATCATTATAAACATAATAATCCGAGAAAGTATTGAAAGGAGTCAGATAATGGCAATCAAAAAGTCCTGTGGCCATCTCAACATGTGATCTGAACAGTAACGGTGCCAGGATTTTTGGCCGTTAATCCTCCAGGATACCTTAGACCTCACACCTCAGACCTCACACCTCAAACCTCCCCATGACATAGGCCGGCAATTGATTTAGGCCAACATGTAGTCTGAACATTAACTCAGATTTTTTTTCATAAGTCCTTGACAAACGGAAAAGAAAGTGTATAATATAAATCGTAATAAGAATTATTACTGTTAAGGAGCTATCTGATATGAAAAGGTTTTCAAAACGACGAGCCCTGATCCTTGAGGATCTGGCAACAAGAACAGATCACCCCACAGCCGAAATGGTCTATGAATCAGTTCGGAAACAGATACCGGGTATCAGTCTTGGTACTGTCTACCGTAATCTGAAGGAGCTCTGTGATGAGGATCAGATCATCTCCTTTTCCCAGAACGGGAAGGAGCATTTTGACGGCAACAATCATCCCCATATCCACGTATGCTGTAAGTGCTGCGGTATGATCTGGGATCATCCACTTGATACGGATGCTTTTTCAGTTCTTGACATTCCGCTTTCTTCCGTAAGCAATGTGATAATCCAGGGGATCTGTGATGAATGTTCCAGAAAGCTCACAGACAGAAGTGCCTGATATCTTCTCTCCCATCCGGGAGTTTTGATATAGATTGCAATAGTGTGTATTTTATTTTTAGGAGGTAACTATTATGGCAAAATGGGTATGTAGCGTATGCGGATATGTTTATGAGGGCGAGGAGCCGCCAAAGCAGTGTCCTGTCTGCAAGGCACCAGCTGAGAAGTTTATTAAGCAGGAAGGCGAGATGACATGGGCAAGTGAGCATGTTATCGGAGTCGCTAAGGATGTTCCTGATGACATCAAGGCTGATCTCCGTGCGAACTTCGAGGGTGAGTGCTCAGAGGTTGGTATGTATCTTGCTATGAGCCGTGCTGCTTTCCGCGAGGGATATCCTGAGATCGGTCTTTACTATGAGAAGGCTGCTCATGAAGAGGCTGAGCATGCTGCAAAGTTTGCAGAGCTTCTCGGTGAGGTAGTTTCTCCTTCTACAGAGCAGAATCTCCGTGTAAGAGTCGAGGCTGAGAACGGTGCTACAGCTGGAAAGACTGATCTGGCTAAGCGCGCCAAGGCATTAAATCTCGACGCAATCCATGACACCGTTCATGAGATGGCTCGTGATGAGGCAAGACACGGCAAGGCATTTGAAGGCCTTCTGAAGAGATATTTTGGAAAGTAATCCAAATACATTTCAATAAAATAAAAGAGCTGGGCGGAAATTCAATTCCACTCAGCTTTTATTATAATCCTGATTCAGTTATGACGGAATCGCATTATCCAGCCGTTTTAACAGCCATGACATCATAACTGCTGCAGCTATCATCATAATAAACACATATGGTATATATAGCGGTATATCTTTATCAGTCATTAGCTTCCTTATGACAATATGACACATATAAATCTCAAGCGAATATTTTCCTACAAGACGAAGAAATCTCATAGAAACAGAACTCCGCCTGATCAGCTGCAATAAAGATACAGCCACTATCACGACTCCTAATGCAAACAGAGGGGTAAAAATCCTTTCGAATGTAGCAAGTTCAAAATAGACTTTTGATATTATACCGATCAGTATAAATATAACAGATACAATTGCTGCATTAAAGGGTCTGATTTCTTTATCATCCTGAATATACTTTCCAAGGAATACCCCGATAACAAAGTCAGGAGCACGGCCATATGCAATGCTTATGTTTTCTTCGATCTCAGGGAAATATTTTCTGATCAGGATCATGGTCACATCAAGGATTGCAATAAGGATACACATATTACTGACATCGTGCGTACCTCTTTTTCCCACAAGAGCATAGACAACCGGGAAGACAAGATACATGGCTGTGATAAATCCTATAAACCATAGTGTATTGGTTCCATCAGAGAAAAAAGTATAAAAGGAGATATCTTTTATTGTCTCAATAGCGCCATCAGCCCGGAAGGCATTATCACTTATAACCCAGAAAGGAACTGCTACTATCAGGTAAGGAATCACAACCCTGCGTAATCTTCTCTTGTAAAAGTATCCAAGATTATGATTCTTTTCAAAAGAGTAAAAAAGTCCCATTCCTGACAGGATCACAAAGATCTCGACTCCGATACTTCCAATATAATCATGAAAGTTATTAAGAAAACTTACTATAGGAGTCGAGTCCGGATCCAGAATCCCATCATTTATCGCATTACTTATATTTTCTGTATAATGAAAAAATATAAGCTCAAGCATAGAAAGGCCGAATAACTCATTTCTATACTTACTGAACCACCCCAGATGAAAATTGTTTTTATTCATACTAACGTCTGTCGACCTTTGCTATATCTATTGGTGTTACCTTATCAGGCTCGCTTTCCAGTGCGTGTGCCAGAGCATTTGCGGTATCCATTGCTGTGATACAGTAAACTCCTGTCTCGATAGCATTTCTTCTGATCAGGAAACCGTCACGGGTCTTGTCACCATGACCCTCGGTAGGTGTATCTATCACGAGGTCGATCTTATGTCCCAGGATCAGGTCCATCACATTAGGCGACTCCTGGTTGATCTTGTTAACCCAGAGAGCCTCGACACCGTGCTCATTCAAGTACTTCGCCGTTGATCTGGTCGCGTATATCTTGTATCCAAGTGCCTTGAAGCGCTTTGCAACCGATACAGCCTCTGGCTTATCCTTGTCGTTTACAGTCATTATCATCTGCTTGTACTTAGGCAGATCCACTCCTGCTCCGGCGAAGGCCTTGTAGAGTGCCTCGTTAAAGGTCGGAGCTATTCCAAGACACTCACCTGTACTCTTCATCTCAGGTCCGAGTGAGATCTCTGCACCACGCAGCTTCTCAAATGAGAAGACAGGCATCTTTATCGCCACATAATCGGCTTCCTTTGCAAGACCCGGCTCATAGCCCATCTCACGCAGGGTATGTCCGCACATCACCTTTGCGGCGAGGTCTACGATAGGGATTCCCGTGACCTTACTGATGTAAGGAACTGTACGAGATGAACGAGGGTTGACCTCTATCACATAGACCTCTCCGTCCATATCTATGAACTGGATATTTATAAGTCCTATTACATGAAGCTCCCTGGCAAGCTTTATCGTGGCTTCCTCAATCTTTTTCTTAACATCGTCCCCTATAGTCGGAGCCGGATAAACCGAGATAGAATCACCTGAATGTATTCCGGTACGTTCTATATGCTCCATGATACCAGGGATAAGTATATCGGTTCCATCGCATACAGCATCGACTTCTACCTCCTTGCCCTGCAGATACTTGTCCACAAGTATAGGATGCTCCTGAGCGATACGGTTTATGATACCGATGAATTCCTCTATCTCTTCATCATTGAATGCTATCTGCATTCCCTGACCACCAAGCACATATGAAGGACGGACGAGTACCGGGTAACCGAGTCTGTTGGCGACCTTCTTGGCCTCTTCGGCGGTAAATACAGTGCCGCCTGCTGCTCTTGGAATGCCTGTCTTCTGTAAGACCTCGTCGAAGAGCTCACGATCCTCGGCCCTGTCTACATCCTTTGCATCAGTACCATAGATCTTTACTCCCATTCTCATCAGATCCTGGGTAAGCTTGATAGCTGTCTGTCCTCCGAACTGTACAACAGCCCCGTCTGGCTTCTCCTGACGGACGATATTTTCTACATCCTCAGTAGTAAGAGGCTCAAAATAGAGCTTGTCAGCTATATCGAAATCGGTGGATACTGTCTCAGGGTTGTTATTTATAATTATGGTCTCGAAGCCCTCCTTCTCGAAGGCCCAGGTCGCATGTACAGAACAATAGTCGAACTCTATACCCTGTCCGATACGGATAGGACCGCTTCCTAAGACTAAGACCTTCTTCTTTCCGGATGTCTCAAGGGCTTCATTCTCACCGCCACTGTAAACAGAGTAGTAATACGGCGTCTCGGCCTTGAACTCTGCAGCGCAGGTATCTACCATCCTGTAGGAAGCCACTATGCCGTTGTCATAGCGCATCTTTTTTACATCATCCTCTGAAAGCTTTCCATTGAGAGCAGCGATGATGTAGTCAGGGAACTCTATCCTCTTTGCTTCACGCAGAAGCTCAGGAGTCAGGTCTTCATTCTTAAGGCGTTTCTCTATCTCTGTGATATAGGAAATCCTGTCAATAAACCAGAGGTCGATCTTCGTGACTTCATGCATTTTCCGCTGAGAAAATTTACGGCGGCAGCCCTCTGCTATACGGTAGATCCTTCTGTCGTCTACGATCTCCATTTCCTTCCAGAGCTCGTCATCTGTCCTGTCGGAAAAATCATAGCTCATCAGCGAGTCAACATGCTGCTCTAAGGACCTGATAGCCTTCATCAGAGCTCCGCAGAAATTGTCACAGATGCTCATCACCTCACCGGTAGCCTTCATCTGGGTTGTAAGGGTACGCTTGGCCGTGATGAACTTATCAAACGGAAGACGAGGGATCTTGACTACGCAGTAATCAAGCATAGGCTCAAACGAAGCATAGGTCTTCTTCGTGATTGCGTTCTTTATCTCATCGAGATTGTATCCGAGAGCTATCTTTGCGGCAACCTTTGCGATAGGATATCCTGTAGCCTTGGATGCAAGGGCCGATGAGCGGGATACTCGCGGATTCACCTCAATGACGCAGTACTCGAACGAATCAGGGTTTAAGGCATACTGTACATTGCAGCCTCCTGTGATACCAAGCTCTGTGATGATATTAAGAGCTGAGGTACGAAGCATCTGATAATCCTTATCAGAGAGAGTCTGTGAAGGAGCTACCACTATCGAGTCTCCTGTATGGACTCCGACCGGGTCTATGTTTTCCATGTTGCAGACAGTTATGCAGTTGCCTGCTCCGTCACGCATTACCTCGTACTCTATTTCCTTCCAGCCTGCTATACAGCGCTCTACTAAAACCTCATGGACACGAGAGAGGCGAAGTCCGTTCTCAAGGATCTCCCTAAGCTCAGTTTCGTCATGAGCTATTCCTCCGCCTGATCCACCGAGAGTATAGGCCGGACGCAGTACCACAGGATAGCCTATGGTATTGGTAAACCTTACACCTGCCTCGACATCGTGAACGACCTTTGAGGCAGCAACAGGCTCACCTATCTTTTCCATTGTGTCCTTGAATTCCTGCCTGTCCTCAGCCTTCTTTATTGTAAGAGCTGTAGTACCTATAAGACGTACTCCCTGCTCCTTTAAAAAGCCGCTCTCCTCAAGCTCCATTCCCAGATTAAGTCCGGCCTGCCCTCCAAGGGTAGGAAGGATGGAATCCGGCTTTTCTTTTTTTATAATGGTCTCAAGAGACTTTATCGTAAGAGGCTCTATATAGACCTCATCAGCGATATCCTTATCAGTCATGATAGTCGCCGGGTTTGAGTTTACAAGGCAGACCTCAATGCCCTCCTCCTTCAGGGATCTGCAGGCCTGGGTACCGGCATAGTCAAACTCGGCAGCCTGACCTATCACTATCGGGCCGCTTCCTATCACCATTACCTTCTTTATGCTTTTGTCGCGCGGCATTACAGTCCTCCTTCCATCATGCTTATAAACCTGTCAAACAGAAAAGCGCTGTCCTGTGGTCCCGGGCAGGCCTCCGGATGGAACTGCACCGTGTATATATTCTTTCCTGTATACATAAGTCCCTCATTGGTCCCGTCATTTACATTTGTAAACGAAGGAGTCGCAACACGGGGATCAAGTCCGTCCGTATCCACGACGTAGCCATGGTTCTGGGAAGAAATATAGACTCTTCCTGTCATTGCATCCTTTACAGGATGATTGCCTCCGCGGTGACCATATTTAAGCTTCTTTGTATCTATACCATTCGCAAGAGCCATAAGCTGATGTCCTAGACAGATGGCAAAGATAGGTATATCTGTCTGATAAAGCTTCTTTATCTCCTTTATGATATCGGTGCAGGTCTTGGGATCTCCGGGACCGTTTGAAAGCATGATTCCGTCCGGATCCATGGCAATGATCTCATCAGCTGTAGTAGATGCCGGTACTATTGTCACATCACATCCACGCTCATTTAAGCTCTCACCGATATGTCTCTTGGCTCCGAGATCAAGGAGAACTACCTTCTTGCCCTTTCCTGGCAGATGCTTTCTCTCTTTGCAGGTCACCTGACTTACTACATCACCGACTTCGTAGGCCTTTATCTTTTCAAGAATCGGTCCGAGGTCATCATACTTCGTAGTAGAGATCATTCCATTCATAGTTCCCTGATCCCTGAGCTTTTTCGTAAGGCCTCTGGTATCTATTCCCTGGATTCCAGGAATATCCTGCTCCACAAGAAAATCATTGAGATTCCCCTTACAGCGGAAATTGCTCGGAACCCTTGCCAGCTCTCTTACTATATATCCACCTACATACGAGCGCCCTGACTCTGCATCATCCGTGACACCGTAGTTACCGATCAGCGGATATGTCATTGTGACAGCCTGTCCTGCGTATGACGGATCGGTAAGCACCTCAAGATACCCAGTCATCGAAGTGTTGAACACGACTTCGCTTATGGACTCTCTTGTAGAGCCAATGCTCTCACCTGTGAAAACCGTACCGTCTTCGAGGTAAAGATATGCTTTCATTCTTTTCCTTTCTTTGTTTGAGGATTTATCCCCTATATCCTAATCACTTAAAGTAGCTAACTCCTGACTCGAAGACCTTCATATCCAGATTGCCGTAGATATTCTTCGACACTCCGTCTCCTATCCTCTCGCAGTGGCACATCTTTCCGAGGATACGGCCATCCTCGCTTGTGATTCCCTCTACTGCACGGTAGGATCCGTTGATATTCCACTCTTCGTCCATTGAGCAGTTTCCGTCTATGTCAACGTACTGGGTTGCTACCTGTCCATTTGCGAACAGCTTGTCAAGCCATTTCTCGTCTGCGACGAATCTTCCCTCGCCGTGTGATGCAGGAATGCCATAGACGCTTCCAAGGCCTGCCAGGCGAAGCCATGGGCTCTTGTTGGATACAACCTTTGTATAGGCGATCTTACTGATATGGCGTCCGATCGTATTGTAGGTAAGTGTCGGTGAGTCAGGCTTCTGCTCCGTTACTTTTCCATAAGGCACAAGGCCGAGCTTTATCAGAGCCTGGAATCCGTTGCAGATACCAAGGACAAGTCCATCTCTCTTTGTGATCAGATCCTCGATGGCCTCGGTTATCTTTTCATTTCTGAAAGCCGTAGCAAAGAACTTCGCACTGCCCTCCGGCTCGTCTCCTGCTGAGAAACCGCCAGGGAACATAACTATCTGAGCCTTGTTTATGCCATTTACGAAATCATCGACTGAAGATCTGATGTCCTCTGCATTCTGGTTTCTGAATACTACTGTGTTCGTAGTCGCTCCTGCCTGCTCGAAGGCCCTCGCTGAATCATACTCACAGTTGGTCCCAGGGAATACCGGAATGAATACATTCGGCTTTGCGACCCTATTTTTGCAGACATATATATTTTTCTCATCATAGAGTCTGCATTCTACAGGAGTCTTACAAGAATCCGCCCTTGTCGCAAATACGCCCTCGAGAGGAGCCTTCCAGGCTAGAAGGGCCTCGCTTGCTGCAAAGGAGATGCTTCCAATGGTAAACATCCTATCATCTGTAACCTCACCTACGGTATCATAGTAATCAGACAGGCTGTTGTCTGTCATAGCTGAATCAACAGCCTCCATTGCTGATTGTGGGACCTCGGCCAGGATAGCGCAAGGATAAGCCCTGAAAGCATTCTTTTCAGACGTCATGGAAAGCTTTACTCCAAATCCGTTTCCGAAGGCCATCTTGGAGGCAGCAGCTGCTACTCCGTAATTATCTATCACATAGGCTGAGACTATAGCCTTTGCCTTTATTAGCTGATGGATAGTATCATAGAGCCTCATTACCTGGTCATATTCAGGAAGATCATAGAGATCCTTTGAGATCCAGAAGAGAACCAGCTTGTCTCCTGCCTTTTTAAGCTCTGGTGTGATTATATCATGCACATCTGCTGTATCAACTGCAAATGAGCAGAGGGTCGGCGGAACATCTATGTCGTTAAAGGTACCTGACATGGAATCCTTTCCTCCGATCGAAGGAAGGCCATATCTCATCTGTGCCTCAAAGGCTCCGAGAAGGGCTGCAAAAGGCTGGCTCCATCTCTTGGGATCCTCATTCATCCTCCTGAAGTATTCCTGGAATGTAAAGCGGATCTTTCTGAAATCGCCGCCTGCTGCAACGATCTTTGCCATAGACTCGGTTATAGAATAAATGGCTCCGTGATATGGACTCCATTTGGACAGATAAGGATCAAAGCCATATGCCATCATGGATACAGTATCGCACTTATGATTTCCGACAGGAAGCTTGGCTACCATGCTCTGGGTCTCTGTCAGCTGATACTTCCCACCGAAAGGCATAAATACAGACGATGCTCCGATCGAACCGTCGAACATCTCGACAAGCCCCTTCTGTGAGCATACATTGAGGTCTGAAAGGGTATCTAGCCAGGCTGCCTTGTAATCATCCTTCTCTATATCCTTCTTTACCTTTGACAGAGCATAGTCCCCAAGATAATCCTTATCCTTATCAGGTATCTCTACGACAACCCCTGTCTCCTGATGAGCTCCGTTTGTATCAAGGAAATCTCTTGAGAGATCAACTATGGTCTTTCCTCTCCAGTCAAGACGGAGCCTTGCTTCATCTGTCACCTCGGCTACAACAGTCGCCTCGAGATTTTCCTCAGCAGCATATGAAAGGAACTTGTCAACATCTGCCGGAGCAACAACGACTGCCATCCTCTCCTGAGACTCTGAAATAGCAAGCTCTGTTCCATCAAGCCCTGCATACTTCTTCGGAACCAGATCGAGATTTACCTTAAGTCCTCTGGCAAGCTCTCCTATGGCAACCGATACACCGCCGGCACCGAAGTCATTACATTTCTTTATCAGATAAGCGACCTCCTCACGCCTGAAGAGCCTCTGAAGCTTTCTCTCTGTAGGTGGATTACCCTTCTGGACCTCAGCTCCGCAAAGTGCCGTAGATTTGGTATTATGAGCCTTTGACGAGCCTGTGGCACCGCCTATACCGTCACGTCCGGTACGGCCTCCGAGCAGGATTATCTTATCACCCGGATCCGAGTCAAGTCTCCTTACGGCTCTTCTTGGAGCAGCTGCTATCACAGCCCCGATCTCCATCCTCTTTGCTACATAATCAGGATGATATATTTCCTTTACATATCCTGTCGCAAGTCCTATCTGGTTTCCGTATGAGCTGTAGCCATGAGCAGCCTCACGGACAAGCTTTTTCTGAGGAAGCTTACCCTCTAAGGTCTCGCTTACAGGTCTTGTCGGATCAGCTGCACCTGTGATCCTCATGGCCTGGTATACATAGGTCCTTCCTGAGAGAGGATCTCTTATAGCGCCTCCAAGGCAGGTCGCAGCACCACCGAACGGTTCTATTTCTGTAGGATGGTTATGGGTCTCGTTTTTGAAATTAAGAAGCCACTCCTCTGTCTTTCCATCCACCTCTATAGGGATCACTATGGAGCAGGCATTTATCTCGTCCGACTCCTCCTGGTCGTCTAATAGTCCCTTTTTCTTAAGGAGCTTTGCGCCTATAGTAGCAAGATCCATAAGGCAGACAAACTTATCGTTCCTGTCCCTGTAAAGGACCTTGTAATTATCACAGTATTTCTGATAAGAATCCATCATAGGCTTCTTATAGTAGCCGTCCTCAAACTCAATACTTGTAAGCTCTGTCGAGAATGTAGTATGACGGCAGTGATCAGACCAGTATGTATCAAGAACCCTTATCTCTGTAATAGACGGGTCCCTGTGCTCATCTGCCCTGAAATAATCTCTTATATGAAGGAAATCCTTATAGGTCATGGCAAGGCCAAGCGAATCATATCTCTTTCTGAAATCACCATCGCTCTCGTCGCAGAATCCATCAAGGATCTCGACATCCTCCGGTTCACTGAAATCGTCCTCCAGACTATCAGGCTTGCTCTCGTCTGCTATCCTCGAATCAACCGGATTTACACAATGCTTTTTGATCCGGTCAAAATCGTCATCAGAGATCTCTCCCTCGATAACATAGGTCGTAGCTGTCTTTATGATAGGACTGGCCTGATCGTCAAGGAGCTTCATGCACTGCTCAGCTGAGTCTGCTCTCTGGTCAAACTGTCCAGGCAGGAATTCCACAGAAAAAATCCGCCCGGTATAATCGAAGCTCTCCTCGTAAACATAATCTACAGGAGGCTCAGAGAATACTGTGCGGACTGCTTTTTCAAATACATTGTCCGGAAGATCTGAAACATCATAACGAACAAGAACCCTTACGCCGGTAATACCATCAATGCCGACGAAATGGCGTAACTCGTGTGAAAGCTGCTTCGCAGCAACTGCGAAATCAGGCTTTTTTTCTACATATACGCGTCTAACTTTTCCCATGGTCTTTCCTTTCGTGAAAACGGAAACAACAGCCAACAGATGTAAAAATCTACATCCGTCTGATTATATCACAAAAGGAAGGATAATAAAAACCCTTTTTGCAAATTCCTATACGATCACAAAAGAAAAGCTGCATTTTACTGCGAGACGGTCGCCAACATATGCCGCTCCCTCTGCAAGTCCTACATTTGCCTTCATATTGGTAAGGACTGTCTTTATGGTAAGGACATCGCCCGGACGCACCTGGGACTTGAATCTGGCGTTCTTTACCGATCCAAACATAGGCATCTTACCCTTGAAGTCAGGTGAGGTGAGGAGTGCACATGCTCCGCACTGGGCTATAGCCTCTAGTGAGAGCACCCCCGGAAAAACCGGATAGGCCGGGAAATGTCCTGCGAATACCGGGTCATTCCTGCTCATAAGCTTCTCACCTACAGCCCATTTAAGCGGCTCATAGTCGACTATACGGTCGATCATAAGCATGGGCTGCCTGTGGGGAAGGATCCTTTCTATATCATCACAGGTAAGTATATTTGGATTTTCTCTTACTTCTATTTTAGTCAATCTTTCCACCTCAAAAGACATCAGATCTTAGTCATAAGTATGGCTGCATTATGGCCGCCAAAGCCTAAGGAATCGCTTATTCCTGCCTTTACATCTGCGTTTACTCCCCTGCAAGGGACATAGTCGAGATCACACTCAGGGTCAGCCTCCCTTAGATTTGCAGTAGGCGGGATGAAGCCCTCCTCTATTGTCTTTGCCAGAAAAACAGCCTCAACGCCACCGGCTCCGCCAAGCAGATGACCTGTCATAGACTTTGTGGACGATATCTTCATATCCTTTGCATGATCGCCAAAAGCCATGTGGATGGCCTTTGTCTCAACTGCGTCATTTATATGGGTAGATGTACCATGAGCATTGATATAATCAATATCGTCTGTCTTCATTCCTGCATCATTTACCGCAAGCGTAAACACATCAGAAGCTCCCTCAGCCGAAGGATCAGGAGATGTGATATGATATGCGTCGCAGTTTGCTCCGTATCCCTTTATCTCACAGATGATATGGGCGCCTCTTCTTTTTGCATGCTCATATTCCTCAAGGACTATAAGTCCGCAGCCCTCACCTATTACGAAGCCGCTCCTATTTACATCAAACGGCGTTGAAGCATGTGATGGGTCATCTGACTTTGTAAGGGCTCCCATATTGGAGAATCCTCCTACAGCAAGAGGGGTAATACAGCTCTCTGTTCCTCCGGCAAGCATCAGATCCTGATAACCATCCCTTATCATATGGAAGCTGTCACCAATCGCATTGGTCCCGCCTGCACAGGCAGTAACAGGGCAGGTAGCCATTCCCTTAAGTCCGAATCTGATAGCTGTCTGGCCTGCTGCCATATTTGATATGGACATAGGGATAAAGAATGGAGAAACTCTTTCAAAGCCCTTCTCCATGCCCCTTATATGCTGATCCTCTATAGTCGGAAGTCCACCTATACCGCAGGAGATATCTGTTCCGAATCTCTTTGCATTAACTTCGCCAATAAGCTTTCCATCCTCACTGACAAGTCCTGCCTCAGTCAGTGCCTCTGTGGCTGCTGCAATGGCAAACTGGGTGAAGCGGTCCATATGACGCGAATCCTTTTTTGCCATATACTTTAGAGGATCGAATCCCTTTACCTGTCCGGCAAGCTTTATAGAAAAATCCTCTATCTGAAAGGCACTTATAGGAGCTATCCCTACCCTTCCTGCCTTTATATTGTCAAAGCTTTCCCTGACCGAAAGGCCACAGGGATTGACTGTTCCAAGTCCGGTTACAACAACTCTTCTTCTATCCATCCAATCCTCACATTCCGCCGTTTACTTCGATCACGGCGCCTGTAATATATGAAGCCCTCTCGTCTGCAAGCATAGCCGCGATATATGCTATCTCGCATGGAGATGCCATCCTTTTCATCGGGATCTGTTCCAGGAGTTTTTCCTTTGCTAAGTCACTTATAGCCCTTGTCATCTCTGTATCTACCATGCCTGGAGCAATACAGTTTACCGTTATGTTTCTCGATGCGACTTCCTTGGCAAGCGACTTGGAAAAACCTATGATACCGGCCTTTGCCGCCGCATAGTTGGCCTGTCCGGCATTCCCGTATATACCGCTTACACTGGTGATATTTATGATCCTGCCGTATCTTTTCTTTATCATAGGACGGATGCAGGCCTTTGACATCAGATAGACGCTCTTCAAGTCGGATGCTATCACATCATCGAAGTCCTTCTCCTTCATGGAGATAAGAAGGCCATCTCTTGTAATTCCGGCATTGTTTATAAGCACATCCACCT
This sequence comes from Candidatus Weimeria sp. HCP3S3_B5, assembly GCF_052064335.1. Lineage (NCBI taxonomy): Bacteria > Bacillati > Bacillota > Clostridia > Lachnospirales > Lachnospiraceae > Candidatus Weimeria > Candidatus Weimeria sp. HCP3S3_B5. The sequence goes on from NZ_JBQHVU010000001.1 coordinate 245,025, forward strand.
GACCTGCTTCCTTTGCTATTCGCTCAGCCGTTTCGGCTTCGCTTAGGTCTCCTGCTACTATAAGAGGAGTCTCATATCCTTTTTCCATAAGGGATGATGCAATCTCCTCCAGTCTGTCTGTATTTTTATGACAGTGAAGGACAAGCCTGTATCCTCTTTTCGCAAATTCCTCTGCGATGGCCTGTCCAATACCACCGCTTGCTCCTGTGATCAGGGCTGTACTCATAAGTCTTCTATATCCTCCACGGTATTCAAGCTCTTTATACTGATATCCTTTATGTCCATTGCCTTTGCGCATTTTTTCACAAATCCGCTCAGTGTCTTTCCAGGACCTATCTCTATGAATTCGTCAAAGCCCTCAGATAGAAGAAGGCAGAGGCTCTTTTCCATAAGAACAGGGCTTTTTACCTGACGTACCATAAGATCTATTATCTTATCCTTCTGATTGACAAGAGGAGTGACCTCTCCATCATCTCCTGTAGCATTAAAAATGACCCTGCATCTTGCCGGAGCCATCTCGATGCCAGGAAGGAATTCCTTAAGGGCATCTCCGGCCGGCTTCATATATGGAGTATGGAAGGGTCCGCTGACCATAAGCGGTATCACTCTTTTTGCTCCGGCTTCCTTTAGAAGCTGGCCGGCCTTATCTACGCTTTCCCTCTTTCCTGAGATAACGACCTGTCCGGGACAGTTGAAATTGGTCGGATAGCAGCCAGCCTCCGAGGCAGCCTTTTCTATAGAATCCTTATCCATCCCTACTATGGCTGACATTCCCCAGTCACCGCCGGCTCCGGCCTCCTTCATTTTCCTTCCGCGAAATGAGGTTGCTTTAAGGACTGCCTCAGGAGAAAACACTCCTGCTCCCATAAGAGCCGAGTATTCTCCAAGAGAAAGTCCAAGAACCGCCTCAGGGAATATCTCCTTTTCCTCAAGGATCTTTGTGATGCCAGTGGCAAATGCACTAAGAGCCGGCTGGGTATTCTCTGTATCTGTAAGCGCCTCATTCTCGTTGTTAAAGATCACATCACAAAGTCCTGGCTTTATCGAATCTGCCAGATCATAGACAGCCTTAAAGGCCGGGTAGGTCTGATAGAGATCCTTTCCCATTCCTGTCTTCTGTGCTCCCTGTCCGGCATATAAAAAAGCTCTCTTCAATTCTTCTGCCTCCCTGTGCAAATATCCTCGATTATTTCCCTTAAAGGTCTTATAGCCTTCACCTGTCCTGCTGTCTGTCCTGCCATCAGGCTTCCGGTCTTTGTATCTCCGTCAAAAACTGCTCTTCTTAAGCTCCCAAGTGTAAACTTTTCAAGCTCCTCCAAGGAAGCTCCTGCCTTCTCGCTCTTTATGTACTCCCTTGTCATCCTGTTCTTAAGTACTCTTACAGGGGCTCCGCCTATGCGTCCTGTGACTACTGCATCAGTGCCTTTTGCCTTTACTATGGCCTCCTTGTAAGCTGGATGGATAGGACACTCCTCTGAGCATAAAAGAGCCGTACCCACCTGTACTCCGCAGGCACCGAGATCCATTGCTGCCTTAAACTGTCTGTGGTCTCCTATACCGCCTGCTGCTATAACAGGGATATTTACTGCGTCGCAGACCTGAGGCACCAGAGTCATAGTAGTCATCTCTCCTATATGTCCTCCGCTTTCGCATCCCTCGGCTATCACTGCATCAGCTCCATCACGCTCCATCAGGATAGCAAGAGTAGATGAAGCCACAACAGGGAAGACCTTTATCCCTGCTTCCTTCCATTTTTTCATGAATCTTCCAGGATTTCCTGCTCCGGTCGTAACGAACCTGACGCCTGTCTTAATAACAATATCAGCAATTTCCTCGATCTGTGGATGCATAAGCATCAGATTCACTCCGAATGGCTTATCTGTTTTTTCCTTCGCTATACTGATTTCCTCTCTGATACGGTCAGCGCTGAATCCTCCTGAGGCAATAAGTCCCAGTCCTCCGGCGTTTGATACGGCGGCTGCAAAGCTTCCATCTGCTATATTTGCCATTCCGCCCTGAATAAGCGGGAACTCTGTCCCCGTAAGATCTCTTAAATCCATAATGCCCTTTCTGCGCTTATCTATAACTAACTATGCAGCTCCCCCAGGTAAGTCCGCTTCCAAATCCTAAGAGAAGCAGTTTCTCGCCGCTATGCAAAAGTCCCTTCTCCTCCATCTCTGCTATGCAGATAGGGATAGAGGCTCCTGAGGTATTTCCTATCCTGTCTATATTACAGTAGAATTTTTCTCCGGGAAGCTTCATGGCCCTTACAACGTGATCGATTATCCTCTTGTTGGCCTGGTGACAGACGAACCAGTCTATCTGATCGCAGGTCATTCCTGCCTTTTCAAGAGTCGTGTTTATCATATGGGGAAGTATCCTTACTGCGAATCTGAATACCTCCTTACCGTCCATCCTTATATATGAGCTGTCTGACTTGGCTCCCATGCAGTTTATGGCTAGTGAGCTTTGGGCTCCTAAAACTGATGCATAGCTTCCTTCGACAAGCCTTATCACAACGGCTCCGGCTCCGTCACCAAACAGTATATTCGTAGATCTGTCAGTCATATCAAGAAGCTTTGAAAGCTCCTCGACACCTGTGACAAGAGCATAGGGTCTTTCCGGATTTGCATACAGAAATGATCTGGCGGTCTCTATAGCGTAGGGAAAGCCTGAACAGGCTGCATTAATATCAAAATAAGGGATATCCTTATCGAGCCCTAAGGCTTGCTGCAGCTGGGAAGCAACAGACGGAGTGGAATAATCTCCTGAAAGCGTGGCTACTATAACAAGACCGATCTTCTTCCTGTCTATCCCGGACTTCTTTAGTGCCCTTTCTGCTGCCCGTAAAGCAAGGGAGTTGGCGCTCTCTTTTCCCTCGGTAAAGCGCCTCTCCCTGATGCCTGTTCTTTTGACTATCCATTCGTCGTTCGTATCTTCAATGGCAGCCAGATCATCGTTTGTGACAGCCCTTGAAGGAAGAGATAGACCTGTGGATATTATCTGAACTGATTTCATAATCATATTTTTCTGAACTTACGATGTCTGTCGGCAACAAGCTCCCTTGGAGACATCCTGACAAGCTCCTTTAAATTCCTTTCGATCGCCTTGTCAAGCGCATCATATACGCTTACCGGATCAGATGATGCTCCGCCTGCAGGCTCAGCTATTATCTCGTCTGCCATCTTGTCCTTATACATATCGTCTGCCGTCAGATGCATAAGTGAGCAGGCCTCCTTCTTTCTGGACGTATCCTTGAAGAGGATAGAGCAGAAGCCCTCTGGTGAAAGCACTGAGTATACTGCATACTCAAGCATAAGGAGACGGTTTGCAACAGAAAGAGCCAGAGCTCCTCCTGAATTGCCCTCTCCTGTGACTACAGAAATCACCGGGACCTTCAGATGGCTCATCATGGCCAGTGATCTGGCTATAGCCTCTCCCTGTCCATGAGCCTCTGCCTCCATACCCGGATACGCTCCAGGTGTATCTATAAATGTGATTACAGGTCGGTTGAATTTCTCTGCCTCACTAAACATCCTCATGGCCTTCCTGTATCCTTCCGGAGAAGGCATACCGAAACGGCATCTCATGTTTTCCTCGAGGTTCTTTCCCTTCCTGTGGCCTAATACCGTAACAGGCATCCCGTGATATAAGGCTATACCGCCGTAGATGGCCTCATCATTATCATAGAGATGATCGCCTCTTATTTCAAAGAAATCTGTAAAAAGGGCATCGATAAAGTCAGTAATATGAGGTCTGCCTGAAAATCTTGCTATATAAACATGATCCTCAGGCTCAAGATCCCTGCACTGCTCGAGAAGATCACTTCTAAGGCCCTCAAGGTGTCTTAGCTCATCCTGCTTGTCATAGTATTCCTGCCCTACTGCATCTCCGTTCAGCTCGGTAAGAGCCTGCTTGGCCTCGGCTATCTGCTGATCGGTCTTTGAAACAAGCTCCAGAATCTTATCTACCATTCGACCCTCCTGCTGTCTTAAACCCATGAAGCATCAGGATCCTTGTGATAGTGGCCTTAAGCTCATCTCTTGGAACAATCGCGTCTATAAAGCCATGCTCATAAAGATACTCAGCTCTCTGAAACCCTTTTGGAAGCTTCTTTCCAATAGTCTGCTCTATGACCCTGGGGCCTGCAAAGCCTATAAGTGCCCCTGGCTCTGCTAATGTGATATCACCAAGCGTCGCAAAGGATGCAGTAACCCCGCCTGTAGTAGGATGGGTAAGCACGCTTATGTAAAGGCCTCCGTCTCTTGAGAACTGCTCTACTGCATCGGCAGTCTTTGCCATCTGCCAGAGAGAGAACATACCCTCCTGCATCCTGGCACCACCAGATGCCGAGAAAATTATAAGCGGAAGCTTGTGTCTTCCTGCATATTCTATGGCCCTTGTGATCTTCTCACCACAGGCCTGACTCATAGAGCCCATGAAGAATCTGCTGTCTAAGACTATCACAACAGACTTCACTCCTGAAATCTTGCCAACTGCTGTAACAGCTGTCTCCTTAAGGCCGGTCTTTTCCTCTGCCTCCTTAAGCTTTCCCCTGTATCCAGGGAAATCAAGCGGATCATCCGATGAAATCCCCGTATTTGCTACCTTCATGCTTCCGCTGTCAAGAATGATAGAAAGCCTGTATGGTGCAGAAATATTCTTGAGCTTTCCGCAAACCGGACAGGTATAGTAGTGGCTCTCCCACTGGCTCTTTCTCGATCTTCTGTGACAGCCCTTGCACATTATGAAAGGATCTGTTTCTATATCCATTATTCTGCCTTTTTGATCTCGTCAAAGATATCCTGAACCGTAACAAGCTTCTGTACGTCCTCCTCAGGGATCTTGACTCCGCTCTCATCCTCGATGGTCATCTGAAGCTCAACAATAGAAAGTGAGTCTGCACCAAGGTCATCAATAAGTTTTGCCTCTGGCTTTACCTCTTCCTTGTCTACATCAAGCTCGTCTGCGATAATCTCCTGTAACTTCTCGAAATCCATTTTTATCTCCTTTCAGACTGTATCAATTCTTTTTAGCTAAGTCAGGTATAGCTAAATAATGATTAGCTAAATTATACTTGACTAAAACAGTTTTAATATATACTATAATTTATTGTATGTCAAGAAAAAATTTCTTTTGTAATTTTAACTAAAGAATGCTAGAATGATAAAAACAAGTAAAAGTAAGTGAGGAAATTATGTTGGATTTAACAGAAGTGCTTCATAACGTTTACAGCAAGCTCAGACTTCATTTCTATATGCAGGTCTACTCTCATTTTGAGAAAAGGGAGGCTACGCTGACCACAGTAGAGACCTTCAGTATGGAGGCTATCACGACGCTTGACCACCCTACCGTGGCCCAGTTTGCCGCCGCTATGAATATCTCTACATCGAATGCCGCATACAGGGTATCAAGCCTTATCAAGAAGGGATATCTGAAGAAGATCCAGAGCAGGGAGGACCTGCGTACCTACTTCTTAGAGCCTACCACCAAGTATCTGAAGTATAACCGAATCAATGAGGCCTATATAAAGGTAATAGCTGACAGGATAAAAACCCGCCTGTCTCCTGAGGAGTTCGAGAAGTTCACAGAGACTCTCGATATGATCGACAAGGAACTAATGAACGATGTGAAATTTACAGGATTGGAAAAGAAAAAAAATGCTAAATAAAAAAAGGATCGTAGTAAAGGTGGGTACCTCATCCCTTACTAATGAGCTGGGAAACCCTAATCTAAAGGCTTTTGACAGCTTAGCCCTGGTGCTCTCAGATGTGCATAATATGGGCTATGATATAGTGCTTGTTTCATCAGGCGCCATAGCTGTAGGTGCAAGCAAGCTTCATCTGAAGGAGAAGCCGACTGAGCTAAGATACAAGCAGGCCTGTGCTGCCGTAGGTCAGTGCAGCAATATGTTCTGGTATGATAAATTCTTCAGTGAATACAATCAGGAGGTTGCCCAGATTCTCTTCAATACCGACGATATAGAAAACGAGGAGAAGAAGGAGAATCTGTCCAATACCATAAACACCCTTCTTGAGATGGGAATAATACCTATTGTAAATGAAAACGACTCGGTAAGCTATACAGAGATAGATTCCAAGGAGCATCTGTTCAGTGACAATGACAAGCTGTCTGCCATAGTCGCCATCCTCTGCAAGGCCGGCAAGCTTGTGATATTCTCAGACATTGACGGCTTCTTTGACAAGGATCCAAGACTCTATTCAGATGCAAAGCTTATAGACAGGATCGATCAGATTACTGATGATACATTTGAGCTGGCAGGAGGCGCCGGCTCAAGACGCGGCACCGGAGGCATGCGCACCAAGCTTGAGGCCGCCCAGCTTGCCACCGCACAGGGCATCAGCACTATAGTAACAAATGGCGCCCATCCTGACGCTCTCTATAACGTGGTCTCCGGACGTAAGGTCGGTACGCTTTTCAAGGGAGTAAGAAAATAAAATAAATCAGGCTGTAGCCATGGTCTTTACACGGGCCATGGCTTTTCTTACAGGCTTTATTGAAAGAAGAGCAAGAGTCAGTGCTGCCTCTGCACCCAGATAGATTCCATTATAGGCAAGTGAATAAAGTGCAGGTCCGAAAAATCCCTTAAAGCCATAGCTTGCTGCATATGTACCAAAGAATAAAAGTCCTGAAAGAAAGGCAAAGAAATATCTTCCCACAACTCCGACTATATATCCCTTTACAAGTCCATTTTTTGAATCAGAAAAGATACCTGAGAGTCCTAATGCTCCGAAGGCAAGCACATAATCGACGATAGGCTGTAGCGGATTTATTATATAAGGCTCAAGTATCAACTGAACGAGACCATAGGCCACGGCCGAGGTTATTCCTGCCCTGGCCCCGTACCAGTATCCGACAAGTGAGATGAAAAGCATTGAAAACAGAGTCATTGCTCCTCCCATAGGGAACTGGAAAAGCTTTATCATCGAGGCCACTGTCGCAAGAGCTATGGCAACGCCTGAAAAGGCTATCTGTTTGGAACTTAGCTTTTTTTCATTTCCTGATACGGCCGCTCCAAAAAGCAGGATCATAATAATAAAAGCTGCTATCATCATATATCCTACTATTCCCGGCACATAATATCCATCACGTTTCACTAATAAGGCTGACATTATTTCTCCTTTCTATTATCATCGTCATAGCTTTCTGATATGGGATGAATCCACTGATATCCTCCGCATGTGGGACTTCCGTCAAATGACCTGACATAAATCCATTTCCTGACCGCAAAGATTCCTGCGATCGAAGCCACACCTAAGAGAAGCTCAAGTCCATTGCCTCCATCAAGTACCATATGCCTTGCTATGGAAAAAAGCAGGACATCGAGCGCACTTCCAGGGGTATGTCTTATAAGCATCCTGATAAACTCTATACCTATGACCAGATTAAAGGCATGCTCTAAAAAGACATGGAAGGTATAATCATTCTGATTATCAAGAAGCGAAGGCATATCCCTTACAAATGGAATGACATTTATTATAAAGCCTATAAGTACTATCACTGCTACTGTAAGCTCAAGGACCTCTGTAACTATTTCCATCCAGTCAGAGAAGGCCCTTCTCTTTATGGCGTTTCTTATCTTCTTTTTTCTTAGCTCAGTCAGTTTTTCCTGATCCATTTTTCCTCTCCTTTCGCGGCAGCGGGAAACCTACCTCTGCGATCACTATTGCTACAAACATGAGAATGCAGCCGCAGGTCTCCCTAACAGATGGCAGCTGCCCCAGAATAAAGATCCCTCCTATCAGTGAAAAGACGCTTTCCATACACATTGCAAGTGATGCAACTGCTGGATTAAGCCCCTTCTGCCCTATGGCCTGAAGCGAATAGCCAACAGCGCTTGACATCACGCCGACATAGATAAGGGCCGGAAGCGCCTTATATATCTGACCGATCGATGGCCCAGAGAAAATGACCATTACAGCTGTAGAAATAATGGCACAGACCGCGAACTGCAGGAAGGTAAGTCTTACTGCACCGACTTTTTTTACAAAGAAAGAAACAGTAAGGATCTGTCCGGCGAAAAGGACTGCACAGGCAAGAGTAAGGATATCTCCTGCCGAAAAGCCCTTAAGCCCTCCCCTTGCGCAGAGCAGATATAAGCCAAGCAGACATAAAGCCACACTGACCCATAGCCTAAGCGGCTGTTTTTTTCGAAAGATGATAAGAGAGATTATAGGGACAAAGATAACATAGAGGGCTGTGATGAAGCCGCTCTTGGCTGCAGTCGTATATTTTATCCCTATCTGCTGGCATGCGCTTGCAAGACATAGAAAGCCTCCGCAAAGGGCTCCAGCAAGTAAATCTGTCTTTATATCCTTTTCCCCATTAGTTTTTCTCCTATCGATTATTATGACAAATGGCAGCATGACTATTACCGACATTATACTTCGGATCGACAGAAATGACCAGCCGTCCAGGTATCTGGCTCCTATGCTCTGAAAAGGAAATGCCAGTCCCCAGATAAGCGCAGCCAGAAAAAGTATCAGGGTATGGATTATTTCCTTAACCAGTATATTTTTCTTTTTTTCCATAGATAAGATCTGCCTTTTGTCATATATGTATTACTACTGCTATCAAAAATCCCAGAAGGAATCCAAAGAAAACCTGAAGAGGAGTATGTCCTACAAATTCCTTCAGCTTCTCCTCCGGTGAAAGGTCCTTCGCATAAACTATCTCTACCAGATGATTGATCACCCTGGACTGCTTTCCTGTCTCAAGTCTGACTCCCATTGCGTCATGCATGACTATTATCGCAACAAAGCAGGCAAGAGCGAATACAGGGGAGTCAAACCCCTGCTCTATACCGCAGGATACTGCTATAGCCGTGACAGTAGCTGAGTGTCCGCTTGGCATTCCTCCGTCACCAACAAGACGGCTCATATCGATCCTGTGGTTGGTTATCGCAAAGATAATGGTCTTCAAGACCTGAGCAGAAAGCCAGCCGCAGGCTCCCGAAATAAGAATTCTGTTTGATATGATCTGTCTTATTATTTCCTGCATATTTCTATCCTCTGATACCTTTATACATTCTTTTATATTCTACTTGTAAAAAAGCATTTTTTCAATAAAAAGATAGGCAGGAATCTGCTAAACCTTGTCATGTCCATATGATCTTCAGTGTGTCATGGTGTCAAGACTTCCCGTCTCCCTGCCCTTTACTTCGACTACAACCCTATTAGGAAGACAGGTTATGGTCTCAGAAACCTTTGATTTCTTTCCCTGATGGATACAGATCTTATCCGGACAGTTGGCCTCCTTCATATATACATATCCGTTTTTTATACAGACTATATTAGTAAGCCGTCCCTTCTTATCCTTTATCCTTATCTCCCTGTTAAGGCCTAGCGGATAGCTACCTGTCTCTTTTCCGTAATGAAAGATCACCGCATAATTGCCTGTCCTTCTTGTCCTGTAAAAGATAAATGAGAAGATAATCAGTGCTATAAGAATTATAGCTATGGCTATGGCTCCCTTTTTTGTAATATAGCTATCCTCGTTCATCTGTCTTCCTTATCCGAAAATCTGCCTTTTTTAAGCCTTCTGTGTACCGCCGCACTAAGGGATCCTGTAATAAGTCCCGTTATAATTCCAGATACGGCAAGTATCGGCATATAAAAAAGTATATCCATATTGCTTACAAAAATGCAGGCACAGATAAGCTGACCTGCATTATGAGAAATGGCACCTATAACAGAAAGCGATATCATCCTGGCCTTACCTGTCCTGAAGAAAAGATACATCACTATAAAACTTAAAATACCGCCTGAAAGGGAATATAAAAAGGACATGCCGTTACCGAAAAGAAAACCTGAAAGCAGGATCCTTATCACCAGGATAAGAAAGGCCTCAGACGGTGAAAAAAGATACATCAGTATAACTGTGACCATATTAGCAAGCCCAAGCTTCATTCCTGGTATTCCAAAGTTTATCGGAATAAGGGTTTCTATATAGCCTGCTATCATCGCAAGAGAAAGAAAAACTCCAAGAGAAGCTATATGTGATGATCTTTTCATAAATAAATCCCTTCCTTTGTCATAGGCACAAACCCACTGCCTTTAGGCGGTGGGTAGTTGACACCAGTGCCTTCCTCCTTTCGTATCAGGTCCAGTGCTCTATAAAGCCCTCACCCATCGCCTCCGAAACATTTCCTACTATAAAGAAGGCCCGCCTGTCATGCTCCCTTACTATATCCTTGATCTGTGGTACATCTTTTTTTGAACATACGCAGCATATGATCTTCCTTGGCTTCCTGGAATATTCTCCAACTCCGGACAGGCTTGTAACACCCCTGTCCATATCTATAAGGATATCCTTTGATATGGCATCACATTCCCTTGAAATAATAAGAGCTATCTTTGCCTTCTTACCATTATCCACAACCTTATCTATTACCTTTCCCATCACATATACTGAAAGAAAGGCATAAAGAGTATTCTCCACGCTGAAGGCAAGCAGGCCGACAAGGACTATACTGCCATCAAGAAATTGGATAAGCATACCTACAGGAATATGACGGAATATATGGGACAGGGAGTTGCCCAGCATATCAGTCCCGCCGGTAGTTGACCTGGCCAGCAGCAGAATACCGGTTCCAAGGCCGAAAAGCACGCCTCCATAGAGACTTGTCAGAAAAAGATTATCCGATATAAGAGAATACTCAGGCATAAGGGCAAGCTCAAGCGTCATTAAAGAAAATCCCAGCCCGGTTCTTATTATGCTCTTAATCCCGTCTACCTTTAATGCTATTAAAAAAATAGGTGTATTTAATAAAAGATTTGAAAGCCATAGGGGGATTGGTCTGTTAAGATAAAGCCTACTGAGTTTTTTTATAACAATAGCCAGACCACTGACTCCGCCTGTATCAAGTCCGGAAGGGTCCAGAACATATTTGACAGCAAGCGAGATCAGAGTAGAACCCAGTAGAATTATGAAAAAATCCCTGATATGCTTTTTCAGATACCTGGTCTTAAAAAAATCACTTCCGAATACTTCTCTCATATATTCATTCTCTAAAAACCCTGAAAATAAAGTAAGAGCCTGTGACATAAGCCACAAGCTCTATTACAGAGGCAGAAGGACTTGAACCCTCGACATTTGGTTTTGGAGACCAACGTTCTACCAACTGAACTATACCTCTAGATTCTGATTCCTAACTCCTGCTTGTAAACAAGTACCTTCAAAACTTCATACAGAATAATCCTTCGCCCCACTTCTAAATTCGCACTTCGCTTACGCTCGTGCTTACTTACAAGTATGCTTTCTAAGGAAGTTCTTTTCGCTAAGCTCACACTTCGTCTTTGACTCGTGCTCGCTAATCTCAAAGAACGATCTCGCTTCGGATTCGAGCTTCGTCTTTGACTCGCTCTCATCTCGAAGCTTTTGCCCCACTTCTAAATTCGCACTTCGCTTACGCTCGTGCTCATTAAGAGTGGTGCATGCCTCGCACGTAAGACGCTGCTGCGCTTTCGCTTGCACCGTCTAAGTGCTCATGGCTAGATCAAGCCTTCGATCTATTAGTGACAGTCAGCTGAACATGTTGCCATGCTTACACCTCTGCCCTATCTACCTCGTCGTCTACAAGGGATCTTATGTCCTTAATGGACGGG